>CALXLB010000066.1 GCA_944389085.1 uncultured Spirochaetaceae bacterium | reverse complement strand
CAGGCATTCCTGACGCTTCTCGTTCGGAATCCTCTGACGGAGGTACAAGGTTTTTTCTTCCATCTTCGTCCTCCTCCAATGGATGCCTGCTACCCTTTCCGATAGCAGGCTGGATTCTTAAAACGATTAGCTGTTTGCGACAAGGTCAGCTACAACAGTCTTTGTTGCAATCTCTGTTGTGCCATTATAGACGTGAACTGTAAGTGATACGCTGTCACCAACTTTCTTGTCAGCAGCAATTGATGGAGTGCCAATATTCCATGTGATTGCACTTGCTTCTGTCTCGTTATTAAAAGATGTTGCAGGTGCGTCGAATCCTGAATTTGTTACTGCAGCTACTTTAATACCTGTTACATCAGTTGCTTCTACTTTGTTGTCAGCTGAATATGTATCAAGCTTAAGTGTAACAGCAGTTGCTGTAATAGTAGCACCAGTTACTTCATTTGTAATCGGAGTAAACGAATGAGTATAAACTTCTCTCTTATAGTCTGTTGTTACGTTATTACCAACATACTTAGCATAGATTGTTGTAGTTGTTCCTTCGTTTACATCAACAGCAATATCCATAGCACCACCAGATGTAGCTTCAGACACTGTTGCCTGTACAGTTCCCCATGCAACTGAATCCCCATCTGCCTTCAGAACCTGACCGTTTGTCATTGTCTGTGTAACAAAAACATAATCAGCATCTAAGTCATATGCACTTGCTGCTGTTGCTCCAAAGATAATTCCTTTTCCTGTAGTATAAAGAACATAATCTTCATCAACAACAAGAGCTGTGGAAGCAACACGGTTATCCTCAACTGTTACATCATATGTATCAGTAAGAGTATCCAGAGCTACCTCGATTGCATATTCACCAGCTGTTGCAGGAACTGTAGTTGCAGAAGATTCTGCTTTAAATTCATCGTCCTCAATCTTGCCAAACTGATATGTAAGCCCTGTTGTATCTTTATCTACAACTACTTCCATTGTCTTGTCTGTGTCATATGTAAGAGTAAGAACAAGGCCAACTGGATCAATTGCATTGTAATCAGTATCAGCCTGTGGATCCTCTGGGTCAGCATCATAATATGTTCCACTTGTTACAGTATAGTAGAGAACAGGTGCTGTTCCAGCTGCTACTTCAATCTTCTCAACTGGATATACTGTTACTTCAGCTGTTGCTGTGACTTTTGTTGATCCCCAGTTAAATGTAACAACTTTAGTATTATCTTCTGTTCCATCCGTTACACCAGCATATACAAACTGATTGGATGTGAGATTTACTTCTTCGCCAGTTGTTGTGATACCTGTAAATGTGAAATCTGCTGGATCATATACAACAGTTCCAAAATCTACATATTCTTTTGTTGTGGTTGCTTCAACCTTAGTAACATAACCAATATTTGATGCACCACTGTCGCATGCTGTGAATGCAAAAAGCATCAGAGCAGCGAGTACTCCAATAAGGATTGATTTTTTCATATCGTTCCTTTCCTCCAAGTTATTTCTGAAACTAAGCCTACCCCCCCCCGGTATTGATTTGTCAAGTATTTGTTGCAGATTTTTTATAAAAAGTTTTCAATAGATATATGGATAAAGACAATAAAGAGCGGAAATACCTGAAATTATTTCTGACTACGTTTGAAATAAGTGCATTCACTTTCGGAGGCGGCTACGTAATCATACCGCTGATGAGGAAGACATTTGTCGGTAAGCTTGGATGGATAGAAGACAACGAAATGCTTGACCTTACAGCAATAGCCCAGTCTGCCCCAGGCCCGATTGCAGTCAATGCCGCTATTCTTGTCGGCTTCAAGACAGGGGGAATACCAGGAGCTCTTCTAGCAATTCTCGGCGCAGTACTTCCACCTTTTATCATTATTTCAATCATCTCATTTTTCTATCAGGCATTCAGAGATAATAAATATGTCTCCCTTGTCATGAGCGGAATGAGTGCAGGTGTTGCTGCTGTAGTAATCGATGCTGTCATTTCAATGGCTGCAGATGTATTCAAGCTGAAGAAAGTCCTGCCTGTAATCATGATGTTCATCGCTTTCATCCTTGTCCAGTTCTTCGATGTGAACATAATTCTTGTGATTATCGCGGCAGGTATTGTTGGTTATATAGATTACAAAGCAAGGAGGAAAGGATGATTTATCTCCAGCTCCTCTGGTCTTTTATCCAGATCGGCCTTTTCAGTATCGGTGGAGGATATGCCGCGATGCCGCTTATACAGCATCAGGTCATTGATATCCACGGCTGGCTTACTCTCAGTGAATTTTCGGACATCATGACGATTTCACAGATGACACCAGGACCTATCGCAATAAACAGTGCTACGTTTGTCGGTATACGTATTGCAGGAATCCCGGGAGCATTGGTTGCCACTGTCGGCTGTGTGCTTCCGTCTTCCATTATCGTAAGCATTCTGGCTTTCATCTATTACAGGTTCAAAGGGCTGGATGCTGTACAGAGTGTCCTGCGTGGGCTTCGCCCTGCTGTCGTCGCAATGATAGCTACTGCAGCGCTTTCACTGACTGCAATGGCTCTCTGTAATTCAGATTCATTCACAAGTGATGTTAATGTGCTCAATGCAATCATTCTCGTTGCGGCGCTTCTTATCCTGAGAATATTCAAGCTAAATCCTATTATCGTGATGGCAGGATCAGGGGTCGCAGGACTCATTGCAGGACTTCTCTGAGTCCTGTAACGAAGATCGAGCCCTCCTCTCCCGTTGCAGTTGCATAGGATGTGATTCTTATCTCTTTCTCAATGGTATCCAGCTCTACAAGGTATACCCAGCCACTGCTCTCGAAAACAGAATCGCGTTTATGGGCAGCGGCGGCATTGAACTCTGCCATATAATCAGAATGCCTGTAGAGTATGTTTCCTTTATGGTGATGGCCTGTAAAGAGAACAGATACACCATACTCTGCCATTATTCTGTAAAGCTTTGCAGCTTCAGCAGGGTCTATGCCGAAAACCGCAAGACTGTGATCAGGCATCCAGCCTGCAGCAACTATCTCATGTGCTACGAAAATACGGTAAGGGCTGGTGTCCTGCTTCAGGGCTTCTTCCAGCCATACAAGCTGCTTTCGGCCGAATGTTCTTCTGGAATCATCGAGCTTATATATGGAAAGAGGACCATATGTGTACCTGACCATCCTTGAATTCTCCTGTCCAGGATGAAGAAGGGAAAGAAGCCTATCGAAAGAAAGGCTCGTCTCATCATGAAGCTCATGATTGCCGATTGCATAGATAAGATTTCCGTTCACAGCATTCGCAGCAGATGAAAGGAAATCAAGGTATTCCTCATTGTCGAAAGTACCCTGATCGATTGTATCACCAAGGTTGATTGCAAAGGGATAATCATTGCTCTCCAGAAATGAGATAATCTCATCACTGTAGACAGTAACCCCGCTGTCTTCAAGGTCCCTTGTGATATGGACATCAGAAAACAGTGGAAAAGCTATGACACTCTCACCATGATAGCTCCTTATATTGTTATCAGGGTAGGCTTTCAGCACTCCATCCGATAGAACAGGCTGGATGATGAAGGATGTCTTTTCAAGATCAACTGCCTCAATAAATGGATTTTCCGATATGGCAGATGATATCGATGAGGATGGTACGCAGGAAACAGCAAGTATTGCCAGGAGTGTTATGACAGCTTTTTTCATCACCTGCTCCTGTAGATATATCCTGCTCTGATGCTCCAGGCATAATCTGTCACGACTCTGTCCATAAGCATCTCGGCAAAGGTTATGTATGAATCAACGAATACTGCATTATTCTCATTGATTTTTCCTTCAGCAAGGAGGCCGCAGTATGGCCTGAACCTCCAGCTACGGTCCCATCTATGGTTTATCGAAACATAGAATGTGATTCTTATCGGATCCAGGCTGAATGCTGCAGAGAGCGAAAGAAGCGGTGCAAGCGACCAGAGCGGGACTCTGGAATAATGGGACCATGAGACACTGCCCTGCACGCCAATGCCATAACGGATAGAGAAGAAATCCCAGATGAAATTCTGTGAAAAAAGGTATGAGATTCCTGTCCATCCTCCTTTATCTTCAGGGAAGAATGTGCTGGATGCTGAAATTATATGGCTTGTGTTCTGCTTGTCACCAAACCGATAATCAAGCGCTGTCAGAAGCCCTCCTCCCGCTTGATACTGCAGGTCAGCACTTAAATTTCCCACTTCTCCTGACACTGAGAATACAGCTGGTGTCCGGCTTGTCTTGTCAAAGCGGATTCCAGTGGCTGCCGAAACAGAGAAAGGAACAGCCGAAAGCGGCAGGATCACAAGGAATAACAATGGAAACGCAATAAGCTTTTTCATCTGACATTATTATACAATCTCAGATTATCCAGGGATGGAGAAAGTTTTCCTTCCTCTATTGCATGGATTATCTCAATAGTCCTGTCTGTAACAGGTGTAGGAACGCCAGCTTTCCTTCCGCTTCTGGAAATGGCACCATCAATTGCCTCTATTTCCGTACGCTTTCCCTTCTCTATATCCTGAAGCATTGAGGAACGGGTTGCGCTGTGCTTCTTCATAGCTATGGGAATTATGAGGAAAATGAGGAATCTCTTAAGAGGATTCGAATAATTGGCAAGCATGGCTATGTTCTTGCCCTGCATGGGAGCCATCTTTATGCCCAGAGCTTTTGCAGTATCCGCGCACTCTTTCATGATGAGCTGTATAATCCTTCGGCTCCTGTGATTCCGGGCAACGAAGCCAAAGTTCTCACCCACTACAGCAGAGACAGCTGAAAAGGAAGCGTTAATGAGGAGCTTGGACCATCTTGAACCAATGAAGTTGCTGTCTATTTCCACTTTACCCATATGGGAAAGGATGGAAGCAATTGACTCAAGTTTCCCATCCCTTCCACCTTGCAATCTTCCAAGAGTGAATGTGAATGTGCTTTCATCGGTTGTCAGCTCTGAAATTCCTGGTGCTATATACCTCGCTCCCCACCCGATAGTACAGCCATAGGTCCGTTCATCTCCTATTATTGCAGCTATCTCTTCTTCTGGAAGCCCGTTCTGGCATGTACAGATAACACCGCCCTCAGAGAGTTTCGGGCAGAGAAATCGCACTGTCTGCTCATTATCTATGGATTTTGTCATCAATATGATAACGTCATAACCATCTTCCATTTCATCTGGGAGCATGGCGCGGACAGGAACTATGAAGTCCGCTTTACCTGTAATATGGGCACCCTTCCCCCGCAGAGCAACGATGTGATTCTTGTTTCTGGAAACAAGATCTACAGGGATTCCTGCTCTGGAGAGATAAGCACCAAGAACGGTGCCAAGGCTTCCGGCACCGTAGATTGCACACTTCATGCTTCTGGATTCAGTTCCTCGTAACCGATCATATCTGAGATGGAAGCACCAGGAGCAACCATCGGATAGACCTTGTCATCTGTTGGGATGATAGCTTCAATAACAACAGCCTCATTCAGGTCAAGAGCTTTCTTGAGAACTTCCTCCGGATTATCATCGGGGAGAATCCTCATACCCTTCACGCCATAGGCCTCAGCAAGCTTCACCCAATCCAGCGGTGTATCAAGAGTTGTCTCGGAATAGTGTCCATCATAGAAGAGCGTCTGCCACTGCCTTACCATGCCAAGCGCATGATTGTTCATGATGAGAATCATGACAGGAAGCTTATAGCGAGCAATAGTCGCAAGCTCATTGGCATTCATCCTGAAAGATCCATCGCCAGCGATGTTTATCACTCTCTTATCGGGATGGGATACCTGTGCACCGATTGCCGCACCTGTACCATAGCCCATGGTACCGAGACCACCGGAAGTAAGATAATGGTGAGGCTTTCTGGAGTGCAGGAACTGGGCCGCCCACATCTGGTGCTGTCCGACTTCCGTAGTCACATAGCCATCAGCGGGGAAAATCTTATCCAGCGCTTCAAGTATCTCCTTCGGGCGCTGGGCATCGGATGAGACTTTGACAGGGAAGCGTTTCCTGCCTCTCTCCACTGTCTCCATCCACTCCTTGTGATCAAGCTTTCCACCGATTTTCTCCATCAGCTTTTTTAGTGCCACTTTGATGTCAGCAACAACGTGGACCTCAGTCATGATGTTCTTATTGAACTCTGCAGGATCGACATCAATCTGGACGATCTTAGCCTGTCTGGCGAATGTGGAGCTCTTTGAGATGACTCTGTCAGAGAAGCGGGCACCGATTACAATCAGAAGGTCACAGCGATTGATAGTGAGATTGGAAAGCCTTGTTCCATGCATACCGATCATGCCCGTAAAGCGAGGGGATGAGGAATCGACAGCCCCAAGTCCCATCAGAGAAGATCCGACTGGGGAATCAATCATCTCAAGGAAAGCATCAAGCTCTTCTTCTGCATCCGATCTTATGACGCCACCACCGATGTAGCACATCGGACGTTCTGATGCCTTGATCAGACGCACAGCATCTTCTATATCCTTCTCCCTGAGCCGTGAAGAAACAGGAGCTGGCTCCTCTATCTTTCTAGGTTCGAAATCATACTCTCCGACCTGGATATCCTTCGGGACATCGATAAGTACCGGGCCTGGCCTTCCCTCCTTGGCAATCCTGAATGCCTCACGGACTGTATCAGCAAGCTCAGCAATATCCTTCACGATATAGTTATGCTTGGTTACAGTGAGTGTGATACCGCGGATATCGACCTCCTGGAAGCTGTCACGGCCAAGAAGAGAAAGAGGAACGTTACCTGTGATAGCAATCATAGGTACGGAATCCATATAAGCAGTAGCAAGGCCAGTTACAAGATTCGTTGCTCCCGGACCTGATGTGGCTATGCAGACTCCGACTTTTCCAGTTGAACGGGAGTATCCATCTGCAGCATGGCTTGCACCCTGCTCATGAGCTGTAAGTATATGATGTATCCTGGCACGATTTTTATAAATCGCATCGTAGAGGGGTATAACCTGCCCTCCTGGATAACCAAAGACTGTATCCACTCCTTCCTCAAGAAGGCATTCAATTATGATTTCCGCACCTGTAAGTTTCATCAGTCCTCCACAATAATCGCACCCTGACGGGCAGAAGTGACATGTTTTGAATACCTATAAAGGTATCCGGTCTTTATAGGCGACTCGTGAGGCACGAGATTCTTTCTCCTCTCTTCAAGCGTCTTCTCATCCACAACGAGATCAAGCTTTCCAGCTGGTATATCGATAGAGATGGTATCACCTTCCTCCACCAGAGCTATAGGTCCGCCTGAAGCAGCTTCCGGAGAGACATGCCCGATTGAAGCGCCTCTTGTAGCCCCTGAGAATCTTCCGTCAGTAATGAGAGCAACTGTCTTATCCAGTCCCATGCCTGCAATAGCAGAGGTCGGGCTGAGCATCTCACGCATGCCAGGACCGCCTTTTGGTCCCTCATAGCGGATGATGATCACATCGCCAGGATTTATCTTCTTGCCGAAGATAGCATCAATAGCTTCCTCCTCACTGTTGAAGACTCTCGCGAGTCCCTGATGAACGAACATCTCAGGAGCAACTGCACTGCGCTTGACAACAGCACCTTCAGGAGCAAGGGTTCCTCGCAGCACTGCAATTCCGCCTGTCGCTGAATATGGATTATCAATCGGACGGATGACCTCAGTATCGGTATTTCTGGCTTTCTCGATTGACGCTCCGATAGTCTCACCGGTAACTGTCATCAGATCGAGATCAAGAAGATCCTTCTTTGTCAGTTCCTTCATTACAGCCAGTACACCACCAGCCTGATAAAGGTCCTCCATATGATGGGGGCCTGCAGGAGCAAGATGGCAAAGATTCGGTACAGCTGCTGATATATCATTTGCACGGAAGATATCAATCTCAACACCTGCTTCATGAGCGATTGCCGGCAGATGAAGCATCGTGTTTGTCGAACAGCCCAGTGCCATATCGACCTTAAGGGCATTGATGAAAGCCCTCTCTGTCATGATATCTCTTGCCCTGAGGCCCTTCTTCAGCAGTTCCATCACCTGATACCCCGCCTCTTTTGCAAGTCTCAGACGTTCGGAGTAGACAGCAGGAACAGTACCATTTCCAGGAAGTCCCATACCAATAGCTTCCGTCAGACAGTTCATGGAGTTGGCTGTATACATACCGGAACATGAACCGCAGGAAGGACAGGCACTGTTCTCCCAATCAAGAAGCTCCTCATCGCTCATAGTTCCTGCCGCATGTCTTCCGACAGCCTCAAACATGGATGAGAGTGACATCCCGCGTTTATCACCCCCCTTCACATGACCGGCAAGCATAGGGCCTCCGGAGATAAAGATAGAAGGAAGGTTAAGACGTGCTGCTGCCATCAGCATGCCAGGGACAATCTTGTCACAGTTGGGAATGAAAACAAGAGCGTCAAAAGGATGTGCTGTTGCCATCACTTCAATGGAATCGGCAATCAGCTCACGGGAAGCAAGGGAATACTTCATGCCCTTATGCCCCATCGCAATACCATCACAGACGCCGATTACAGGAAACACGACAGGATTTCCTCCGTTTTCTCTGACACCCGCTTTTACAGCATCAGCAATCAGCTGCAGCTGCATATGGCCAGGAATGATCTCATTGAAAGCAGAGACGATTCCGATTGTCGGCATCTCAATCTCCCTATCTGTCCATCCTAGAGCCTTCATCAGTGACCTGTGCGGTGCTTTTGAGACTCCTTTCTTCATTTCATCAGATCTCATACAAGCCTCCTGATTATCTCGCTTCCGCATTCAGCTGTTCCTATATAATCGCCACCTGCTGCAATATCTTTTGTTCGCACGCCATCACTCAGTGCCTTTCTGACAGCATTCTCGATTGCATCAGCTTCTTTTCCCAGTGCAAATGAATAACGGAGCATCATCGCAGCCGAGAGAACTGTTGCAATCGGATTGGCAATATCCATGCCCGCGATATCAGGGGCTGAACCATGGATAGGCTCATACATACCGAAACTGTCATTTCTCAGCGAAGCGGATGCCAGCATACCGATTGAACCAGTGATCATCGAAGCTTCATCTGAGAGGATATCACCGAACATGTTCTCCGTAAGAAGCACATCAAAATGCCCGGGATCCCTGACAAGCTGCATTGAAGCATTATCGACATACATGAAATCAAGTGTGACATCGCTGTATTCTTCAGCAACTTCCGAAACCACCTCTCTCCAGAGCCTGGAAGATTCAAGCACATTTGCCTTATCCACAAGCGTCACATGATGCTTTCTCACTCTGGCAGCCTCAAATGCTTTTCTGGCGATACGCTCGATTTCCTTATCAGAATACTTCATCGTATCCCATGCAGTTCTGCCACCATCGCTTCTTCCATGTTCTCCGAAATAGATTCCGCCCGTCAGCTCCCTGACAACAAGAAGATCGATTCCATCTTTGATGACAGAAGTCTTCAGAGGAGAAGCAGCAGAGAGTTCCGGATAAATCACAGCTGGACGGAAATTGCAGAAAAGCCCTAAGCCGCTTCTCAGCCCCAGAAGAGCCTTTTCCGGCCGGAGTTTCCCTTCAACATGATCCCACTTCGGTCCTCCTACAGCCCCAAGTAGCACTGCATCTGAGTCTTTAGCTGTCTCCAGAGCATCTTCTGTGAGAGGTACTTTGTACTTATCAATTGAAATCCCCCCCGCATCGATAGTCTTATAAGAGAAAGCATGACCATAGATCTCTCCGACTTTATCGAGGACACGGACAGCTTCACGAACGATATCAGGACCGATGCCATCCCCTGGCACAAGCACTATTTTCATCTCCATCAGTAGTTCTCCTTGATATAAGGTATGAGGCCGCCTGCTTCAATCAGACGCTGCATGAAAGGAGGAAACGGCTCTGCCTGATACGTCTTGCCTGTCGTCTCATCGATAATCTCTCCGCTGGAGAAATCAACAGAGACCTTATCCCCTGCTTTGATCTCTTCCGATGCCTGAGGACATTCCAGAATAGGCAGTCCGATATTAATCGAATTACGGAAGAAGATACGTGCGAATGTCGTTGCGATTACACAGCTTACCCCCGCTTCCTTGATAGCAATCGGAGCATGTTCACGGGAAGAACCGCAACCGAAGTTCTTTCCTGCTACGATAATATCCCCTTGCTGTACGGCCTTTACAAACCCTGAATCGATATCTTCCATGCAGTGTGATGCCAGCTCTTTCTTATCCGATGTATTAAGATAGCGGGCAGGAATGATAACATCCGTATCTACATTATCGCCATAGCGGAAAACTCTTCCCTCAGCCTTCATAGCCAACCTCCTGCGGATCTGTGATATACCCGGTGACAGCACTTGCAGCTGCAGTCTCCGGAGAAGCGAGATATACCTCGCTCTTTACATGTCCCATGCGTCCGACAAAATTGCGGTTAGTCGTTGAGACACATCTCTCTCCTTCAGAGAGAATACCCATATAACCACCAAGACATGGACCGCATGTCGGTGTTGAAACAACACAGCCTGCACTGATGAAGATATCGAAAAGGCCCTCATGCATAGCCTCAAGCCAGATCCGCTGCGTTGCAGGAATGACTATACAGCGCACATGATCTGCAATCTTTCTCCCTTTGAGAATCTTCGCAGCAGCTTCCAGATCGGAAAGACGACCATTGGTACAGCTACCAATGACGACCTGATCGATTTTAATATCCTTGCCATCTTTTGCACTGTGCGTATTCTCTGGCAGATGAGGATATGAGACGGTTGGTACGATTGAAGAAAGATCTATGTCTATTGTCTTCTCATACTCCGCATCCGGATCGGAAGAGAAAATCTTCGGTTCCTTTGCTCCATGTTCTTTCAGATATGACAGTGTCTTTTCGTCGACAGGGAAGATACCATTCTTGGCACCAGCTTCAATCGCCATGTTAGCAATCGTGAATCTGTCATCCATAGAGAGAGAATGAACACCTTCTCCTGCGAATTCCATAGTTCTGTAGAGAGCACCATCGACACCGATCATGCCTATGATGGTAAGAATAAGATCCTTACCGGAAACGTGCTCTCTGAGCTTGCCTGTGAGATTGAAGCGTATGGCAGATGGAACTTTGAACCAGGCTTTGCCGATTGCCATGCCTGCCGCCATGTCGGTGGAACCCACACCTGTAGAAAAAGCTCCAAGAGCACCATAAGTACATGTATGGCTGTCTGCACCGATTACAGTATCTCCGGCTGTGACAAGACCTTTCTCCGGCAGAAGAGCATGCTCTATACCCACTCTTCCGACTTCAAAGTAGTTCGTAATCTGTTCTTTATCAGCAAAAGCACGTACGCAGGCGCACTGCTCTGCTGCTTTGATATCCTTGTTAGGCGTGAAGTGATCTGGAACAAGTGCGATTCTGTCTTTATCGAAGACATGTTCCTTGCCGAATTCCGGGAATTCCTTGATGGCGACAGGGCTTGTTATATCATTGCCAAGAACCATATCAAGATCCGCCATGATGAGCTGTCCAGGATGCACTTCTTTCAGCCCTGCTGCATGTGCGAGTATTTTCTCAGTCATTGTCTGAGGCATTATTCAACCTCCTTATCTGTATGTCCGACGAGCATATCGTTGTCAAAAGTGAGTGTTGATGTCTTGTTGCCTCCGCTGATGGATGAATTGCCACCCTCAAGCATACGATTGACTGCATTGAGACAGGCAAGGATGGAAGCTTCAATAACATCTGTGGAAACACCGCGGCCACGGTAAACACCTGTTCCATCGGAAATCTTCACAAGAGCTTCTCCCAGAGCATCACGATGCTCAGTGACAGCCTGCAGCTGGTAATCATCGAGCGAGAACGGATGATGGATGATTTTCTCGACAGCCCTCAGTGAAGCATAGACAGGGCCAGTGCCCGATGCGACGCCTTCAACAATCTTGTCACCATTTTTCAGAGCAATACAGGCCGTTGAAGTAATCTTGTTGCCGCTGTTCACAACGTATGATGAGAGCGACCAAGTCTGCTTTGTAACCGCCTCTGTAGATTCAACAAGCGCAACGATATCACGATCGGAGACATTTTTCTTTCTGTCACAGAGATTCTTGAATTCCTCAAAGAGTCTGGCAATCTCCGCTTCAGGAAGGATATATCCAAGTTCATCGAGCTTCTTGGAGAAAGCATGTTTTCCGGAATGCTTTCCAAGAACATAGTTTGTCTTCACGACTCCAACGCTCTCTGGAGTCATAATCTCATAAGTCTTTGCATTAGCCATCATGCCATGCTGATGGATACCTGACTCATGAGCAAAAGCATTGTCGCCGACAATAGCTTTGGATGGGAAGATTCTGACACCGGTGATTGAAGAGAGAAGGCGTGCGGAGCGACAGAGTTCCTCTGTCTTGATTCCTGTCTCAGTGTCATAGATATCAGGGCGTGTCTTCATAGCCATGACAACTTCTTCCAATGCAGTATTTCCTGCCCTCTCTCCGATACCGCAGAGCGTACATTCTATCTGCCTTGCACCAGCACGGACACCCGCAAGACTGTTTGCGGTAGCCTGGCCAAGGTCATCATGGCAATGCATAGAGATGATGGCTTTATCAATATTTGGAACGCGATTGCGCACAGTATTGACCATCTCCGTGATATCACCGGGGGAAGCATAGCCGACTGTATCGGGAAGATTGATTGTAGTAGCACCGCAGTTGATTGCAGTTTCTACGACACGGCACATGTAATCGAGATCGGTCCTTGTTGCATCCTCGAGGGAGAACTCGATATCAGGACAGAGATTGCGTGCATACCTGACCTCAGTCACAATACGTTCCAGTGCCTCTTCCCTGCTCATCTTCAGCTTGTACTGAAGGTGCAGATCCGATGTAGCCAGGAAGACATGGATACGGGGCTTTTTTGCTCTCTTAACAGCTTCCCAGGCTGCATCGATATCTTTATTGAGAGCGCGGGCAAGAGATGCGACTGTCACATTATCAACAGACTTTGCAATAGCCTCAACACTCTCAAAATCTCCAGGAGATGAAATGGCAAAGCCGGCCTCTATGATATCCACGCCTAGCGCTTCCAGCTGCTTTGCTACCCTGATCTTCTCCTCCAGGTTCATACTGTAACCAGGAGCCTGTTCTCCATCGCGGAGCGTGGTATCAAAAATATAGACTCTCTCTGCCATTTCCTTCCTCCATTGTTATTTCTTAAGCCAGCTCATCAGAGATCTGAGCTTTGCACCAGTTTTCTCCAGAAGAGATTCCTTCTCCATCCTCTTTACAGCATTGAAGTAAGGTCTTCCGACCTGGTTCTCAAGAAGCCAGTTGCGGGCGAATGTTCCATCCTGAATATCGGAAAGAATGCCCTTCATAGCCTTCTTTGTCTCATCTGTGACAACCTTAGGTCCGGAGACATAATCGCCATATTCTGCTGTATCAGAGCAGGAATAGCGCATGAATGACAATCCACCCTGGTTGATAAGATCGACAATGAGCTTCATCTCATGGCAGCACTCGAAATAAGCCATCTCCGGCTGATAACCAGCTTCAACAAGAGTATCAAAGCCTGCTTTGATCAGATGTGAAACACCACCGCAGAGGACAGCCTGCTCACCGAAGAGATCCGTCTCTGTCTCTTCCTTGAATGTCGTTACGAAGATACCGGCTTTACCAGCTCCGATTGCTGCAGCATATGCAAGTGCGACCTGCTCACTGTCGCCGGAAGGATCCTGGCTGACAGCAATAAGGCTAGGAACACCCTTTCCCTCCTGATACTGGCTGCGTACTGTGTGGCCAGGTCCCTTAGGGGCAATCATTATGACATTGATATCCTCTGGAGGAACAATCTGTCCGAAATGAATATTGAAACCATGTGCGAATGCCAAGTACATACCTTTTCTGAGATATGGCTCAATTGAAGTATGGTAAAGCTTTGCCTGCTTCTCATCGTTAACGAGAATCATAACGAGATCACTGCACTTCACAGCCTCTTCAGTTGTCATGACCTTCAAACCTGCTTCCTCAGCTCTTGCCCAGCTTTTGGAACCATTGTAGAGTCCGACGACGACATCAACGCCGCTCTCATGGAGATTCAAGGCATGTGCATGTCCCTGGCTGCCATAGCCGATGACTGCGACCTTCTTGCCTTTCAGCAGATTGAGGTCTGCATCCTTTTCGTAATACATCTTGCTCATATTACACCTTCCTTATCTGTCGCCTTCGTCTCCGAAGGTTGTTTCCGAAATCGGTCTCGCACCACGCTCAAGTGCGGTGATGCCTGTACGTACCAGCTCAACAATGCCAAATGGCCTTGTCAGCTCTAGAAATGATTCAAGCTTATCCAGCGATCCTGTCAGCTGCATAGTGACAGTCGTCGGAGTGACATCGAGAATCTTTGCCTTGAAGATTTCGCCTATCTCAACAATCGACCCTCTCGTTTTGTTATCAGCTTTGATCTTCACGAGTACCAGCTCTCTCTGAAGGGAACCATTGCGAGTCATCTCATATACCTTGATGACATCAACGAGCTTCTCAACCTGTCTGATGATCTGTTCGACAATCTGTCTGTCTCCAGAGACAACAATCGTGATACGGCTCCTGGACGGATCTTCTGTCTCACCTACTGAGAGAGAATCAATGTTGTATCCGCGTCTTGAGAAAAGCGCAACGACTCTCATAAGGACACTCGGACGGTTGTAGACGAGAATTGCCAGCGTATAGCTATCGTCCTTTCCATATACCATCTCAGAACCTCCATAAATAAAAAATGCCCGGGAAACTATACCACGGGCCTACACCAAAACTGCTCAAACCGTGGTTTTAGCATGTAATGATGAGTACAGATAGAAGGAGAACTGATGAAAGCGATGATATATTCATAGTTCCTTTCATTGTCTCCTCCTTGAAACGATTTACTTTCTTATACGGCAACAGAGAGCACTATGTCAACAAACTATGTGTTAAAAATGCAAGAATATTCGGTTTTATGCATATCATCTTTTATCTTTGACAAGTGCCCAGATTATTATACCGCCAAGAAGACAGATGAGAGCAGCTTCCATCAGAGGAACCTTGAAAAGAAAGCATCTGCACGTTCATCCCGGTCATCTCCGTAATATAGGAGCGTATCAATACCAAGAGAAGCAGCAGCTTCAATATTCTCATTCCGGTCATCAATGAAAAGAGTATCAGCATAGCTGAAGCCTTCTGCCCCGCATATCATCCTCCAGAATGCAGGTTCCGGCTTCGACATATGCATCAAATGCGAAGCATAGAGAGCATCGAAATGATCGAGAGGCTTTTCAGGATAAGCAAGGATACAGTCCCAGTGAGGCTTGAAAGTATTCGACCCAACGACACATCTGTGCCCCTTAGCCCTGAGCCTGTCAACGATATCCAGCATCCTATTATTAATATGGGGATGAAAGAATTTTCTGAAAAGATCTTCTTCAACTGCTACCTGATACTTATCCTCAAGATGTCTGTAATAATCAGAAGGTGACATATATCCATCCATTAAGGCTCTGTCATAATAGCCATAATCCGTACGGATATCGCGGTAAGTCGTACCAACATATTCCGCCATCTGCATCAGGGTCTTCACATCCAGCAGAATCACTTCACCCATGTCGAAAATGAAAAGTTTCATGAATGCATTTTATCACAAATAGTTTTCTTTTATTTATGCAAAAAATTGCATGAAAATACATGCTTTATGTATTCAAAGAGGCAAATATTCTCTGTATACTCATCCCAGGAGGAAAAAAATGAAGAAACTTCTCTCTTTTGTTCTTATCGCCATGCTCTCCGTTGCAGCTGTATCCGCAGCTGGTTCTGCCGAGAGCGGAGTTGATACATCACTTGCAGATGTTCAGGAAAAAGGCACATTCATCCTAGGACTCGATGACTCATTCCCACCGATGGGCTTCAGAGCCGAAAACGGCGATATCGTAGGCTTCGATATCGATACGGCAAAAGAAGTGGCAAAGAGACTCGGTGTGGAACTCATCCCACAGCCTATTGACTGGAACTCGAAGGAACAGGAACTGGCAACAGGAAACATCGACTGCATCTGGAATGGTTTTACGGTAACTCCTGAGAGAGAAGAAGTCATGATCTTCTCCGAGCCATATCTTAGGAACGCACAGGTTGTCGTTGTCCGTGCAGACAGTCCATACCAAACTCTCGCCGACCTTGCCGGAAAGACTATCGGAGTGCAAGCTGGCTCTTCTGCACAGGAAGCTATTGATGACACTGAAGGATTCAAGGATTCAATTGACGAAGTCATCGAATTCAAGGAAAATCTCACAGCTCTGATGGATCTCGAAATCGGTGGACTTGATGGTGTCGTCATGGATCTTGTCGTAGCAAATTACAGCATCCAGACATCAGGCAAGGACTTCAGGGTTCTTGACGAAACTCTCACTGAAGAAGAGTATGCTATCGGATTCAGAAAGAACGATGTGGCTCTCCGCGATGCAGTAAACAGCGAGCTTGAAGCAATGGCAGCTGATGGCACACTGGCAGCGATTTCGGAAGCCTGGTTCGGATCCGACATCACAGTAGTAGGAAAATAAAAGGTTCTATATGCAGGATTTGCTTGTTCAAATGCTGGAAGGGACGGTGACGTCCCTTGAAATTTTCTTTCTCACCCTTGTCTTCTCCCTGCCCCTGGGCTTTGTAGTGGCAAAAGGCAAGATGACCAAGATCGCACCTATCAGATGGATAGTCGACCTCTACATCCAGATAATGCGCGGAACACCGCTTATCCTGCAGCTCATCTTCGTATATTTCGCGCCATTCTACCTGTTTGGCACATCTTATGACAGATTCACAGCATGTATTCTAGCCTTTGTAATCAATTACAGCGCTTATTTTTCCGAAATCTACCGCTCGGGGTTGCAATCAATAGACCGTGGTCAGTATGAAGCGGCAAAAGTACTTGGTTTCTCAAAAGCTTATACCTTCTTCCACATCATCCTTCCACAGGTCATCAAAAGAATACTGCCAGCCCTTGGCAATGAAGTCATAACGCTGGTCAAGGATACGGCTCTTGCCCAGACCATAGGTGTCGCAGAGCTCTTCAGAGTTGCACAGACTGCATCTTCAAGGGAATTCTCCACAGTTCCTATTTTCATCGCAGGCGTCTTCTATTTCGTGATGAATTACATCGTCTCCCGTCTCTTCACCATTGGAGAGAAAAAGCTCAATTATTACAGGTGAAAGCAATGGAAAACATGATAAAGCTCACAGGACTGAGAAAAGCATTCGGCGGTCTGGAAATACTCCGTGATATCTCTTTCACACTGCCAAAGGGCAATGTTCTCTCAATAATAGGGCCTTCAGGTTCAGGCAAATCGACAACGCTCCGTATCATCACACAGTTGGAAAAAGCTGATGACGGGAATCTGGAGATTGCGGGAGAAACGCTATTCTCCTCAGTAGATGGCAAAGCTGTGTACACTACCCCTGATAAAGAAAGAGCGATAGGACTCAAGACAGGACTTGTCTTCCAGCAGTTCAATCTTTTCCCTCACTTCTCTGTTCTCAGGAATATCACAGAGGCCCAGAAAGCTGTCCTCAGGAGATCAAAGGATGAGGCTGAAGAAAAAGCCATATCTCTCCTGAGAAAGATGGGAATAGCAGATAAAGCAAAGCAATATCCTTACCAGCTGTCAGGAGGACAGCAGCAGAGAGTAAGTATCGCCCGCGCTTTAGCCCTCGATCCTGAAGTGCTCTTTTTTGATGAACCTACATCCGCGCTGGATCCAGAACTGACACGGGAGATTCTCAAAGTCATCAGAGAACTGGCAGAGGAGAAGATGACAATGGCTGTCGTCACACATGAAATGCACTTTGCCAGAGCTATCTCCGACTGGGCAATCTTCATGGACAAAGGCGTCATTGTCGAAGAAGGCACTCCTGAAGCCCTCTTCGGAGACCCGCAAGAGGAGAGAACAAAGAAGTTCATCGCCTCCTTCGAGGAATGATCAGAGAACGCATCCTGTCCTTTTATAGTGCCATTCTCCATCGATAAGACATGGCTTGCCTTGCAGCATAATCACATTAAAGCCTTTGTTTCCCTCGCCATCCGCTTCAAGTTTCTCCGGAGAGAACAGAAGCAGATCAGCCTTGTACCCCTCTCTGATATACCCCCGGTCTTTCAGAGAGAGCTTATCTGCATTTTCCCCTGTCATCTTCCTTACAGCCTCTTCCAGGGAAAGCACTTTTTCCTTCACAACATATCTGGAAATATATTCAACTGTCGAATGGAAGGACCGAGGATGCGGCATAGGAGATGAATAGAGGGCATCTGTTCCAAAAGAGACCAGCGGGTGCTTCATTATCATTTTTAGGCTTTCATCTGACTGTGTCATGTCGCTCATGACAGCCAGGCCTGGCTCTTCGGAAAGAAGATCGAACAAAGCATCAAGAGGTTCCTTGCCCTTCTTCTTTCCAACTTCAGACAGCGACAGTCCATCGTAATCCTTGTTATTCTCAAGATACATTATACTGATCTCATCAGGACCCACCATCTGATACACACTATCCCATGCAGATGGATGCAGTATCTCTTTTTTGATCTCTTCCCTCTCTCCTTCAAGTGAGAGCGCCAATCGCTGCTCCAGCCGTGAAAGACCGAGAATATGAGGAGGCAGCAATGAGAAAAGACTGGTGGACCCATATGCATATGGATACTGATCGGCTTTCACATCAACACCGCGAGACCTTGCCTCATCAAGCATATCAAGCATCTGCGGAACATATTTCTGATTCTCTCTGCCTATAGCTTTCAGATGGGAAATCTCAAGCCTTACACCAGTTTTCTCTGCAAGTGACAGCACCTCTTCAAGAGAGGCTACAACATCATTGCCCTCACATCTGTGGTGCACTGCAAAAAAGCCATCATGCCTTTTCACAACAGAAAGAAGCGCCACAAGTTCGTCTTCATCAGCAAAAAGACACGGAGCGTAATAAAGCCCGGAAGAAAACCCATGCACACCTGAAGAAAGAAGCTCGTCCAGCATGGAACACATTCTTCCGATTTCTTCCTTACCTGCTTTCCTCCCCGCATCTCTGCCCATAGCTGCATATCGGAGTGCAGTGTGGGAGGCAAGGAAAACCTCATTGATTCCAATACCTCCTTCCAGAAGAAGATTTCTGTAATCCTCCCAGCTTTTCCAGGACCAGTCAGGATAAGTGCCAAGCACATCCTCAACAGCAAGCTGCAGTTCCTCGCAGGAATTAGGGAAAACACCGATTCCGCAGTTGCCAGAGACATCTGTCAGAATCCCCTGCCCGACCTTTGATTTCATATCCCTGTCTCTCAAAACCTCAAGGTCAGTATGCGTGTGCATATCTATAAAACCAGGAGTGAGGACAGAATCCGAGGCATCAATGATGTTCCGGGCTCTTGTTATTCCTTCGCTTCCGATAAATGCTATGCTGTCTCCGAATATCGCAACATTGGCCCGATAAGGCTTGCCACCGCTTCCATCAACAACCAGAGCATTGCGGAACATATAATCATACATTGCGGATCACCTTATAGGAATCATGGATTTTTCTCTCAATGAAATGAGTGAAATCCTCATAATTCCCGCGTTTAAGAGCAAGAGAGAAAGCAGCTCTTGCCTCAGCCTCAGAATCTCTATCAACAAGAGGTGGCAGAATGCCATTGCGTAGCAGCTCTGCACACAAAAGCAAATAGGAATAAAGTGTCGAATAGTCAGCATAAGGCTGAATACGCAACAAAGTCGCATACAGCAGAACAGCAGAAGTTATTCCCTGATAATTCCGCCAGGAATTCTCATACTGCAGAAACATTGTCTCCATCTCAACATCGACAGAAGCCTCTTCAGATGCACGGGACGGCAAAACTGCATATCCCTCGCGATAATTCACAGAAGAGATATCATCAATCCCCTGCATCAAGCGCACATATATCTCCCGGGCATCCTTTTCACAGAGTTTTTCTTTGTTCCTCACAAGAGAGAAAATCACAGAACGGGCATTGAGAAGAATCAGATGAGTCTCAAGCGGAACATATGGAACAACACGCCCTGAGAGAATGGAACGGGCATCCTTATCATCAATAACGGTCCCATCATAAGAAAGAAGCGTTTCAATGCTTTCTCTTATGATATGCTTAAATCCGGAGTTTTCGAATAAATCCTCACTGACGGGCATTTCTTCCTTCATCCGCTCAAGCGCATCAACATCGACACTGCCAGGTCTGATCTGGATAGTCTTGAAACGTCTGAGAATCCTTCCGTCCGTAGGTTTGGGAGTATCTGCAGGAATTGTCCATGACCATCCCAGCTTGATGGCCCCATCTATTCTGCCTTCAGCACACAGCAGACGAATCCGTCTGTCGGAGATTCCCCATTTTGCTGCAGCTTCTCTAACATCAATATATTTCATATTTAAAATAATACTCCGTATTCGGAGTATATTCAATGAATATTTTTATTAAGCCCTTCCCCATTTGCTTAAATTATAGCATTAATGCATAATCTTTTGGGAGAAGAAAATGGACAAATACGATGTTGTCATAGTAGGAACAGGCCCTGCAGGGATGGGGGCAGCTTTTCACATTCTGGAGAAAAAACCAGGCTCATCAATTCTCATGATCGACAAAGCCCCGGTTTCAACCGGTGGAATGAGAAATGATTGCAAGATGAATTTCACATATCCAATCGGCTTTCCTTTCGAGTACTGGCCACAGGATACTGCAGAACATTATCTTGCCATGGTCAAGGATTTTCTGAAGCCTGACATCCTGCCGAAATCCAACATCGGGGTATATCAGTCCAGAGCAGAAAAGCTTGGCTGTTCTCTTCTCGAAATCCAGCAGACCCATCTGGGAACAGACGGGGGATTGCGTCTTATACAGCAGCTGATGAAAGAACTCATTGCCAGAGGCGTCGACATCTCCCTCAAAGAAGAAATGCTGAGCATAAACAATGAGCAGAAATTCATCACAACGGATTTAAGGGAAATCGGATACAGAACAATCCTTATAGCTCCTGGGCGCCATGGCTTCCACTTCCTGCAGCAGGTCATGCACCAGCTCGGCGTGAACTATATGGATAACATCCTTGATGTCGGTATCAGAGTAGAAACAAGAATAGAACGTTACCCGATTGTCAGGGATTATTATGATCCGAAATTCTATTTCCCAGAGAAAGTCAGGACATTCTGCACAAACAGCGGCAATGCCCATGTGGTAAAAGAAAAATACATCACAGAACGCGGAGATGTATGGTACTCAGTCAATGGCCACGCATATGCCCCTGATGCGGCCAAAAATAATGGACTTGTGAACTTTGCAATATTGAAGACTGTAAGATTCACAGAGCCTCTTGCTTCTGGACAGGAGTTTGCAGAACACCTTGGAGTCATGGCAGCTCTGATGGGCGGAGGAAAGCCTTTAATGCAGAGGGTTGGAGATTTCAGAATGGGAAAAAGATCAAAGAATGCAACCTTCAATAACGATCTCTATGATTTTGAGCCATCGCTGAGAGATTGCTGTCCTTCTGATATCTCACTGGCAATGCCGTCCAAAATCCTGCGTTACATATGGTCTGCAATGAAGAAGCTGGATACCATCATTCCTGGAATCCTTCATCCCTCGACCATCATGTACTATCCTGAAATAAAGCTCTACGCCAACAAACCAGAGTATAAGGACAATCATTTTCAGGTCGCACCTTCTGTCTTCTTCGCAGGCGATGGAGCCGGCACCAGCCGTGGAATAACAGGAGCATGGGCTTCTGGCATCAGAGCCGCAGAAGGCATGATTGAAGCTTTGCAATAAAGCTGCAATAGTATTAGAATGTAACAGTTCCCCGGGTGGTGGAATGGTAGACACAAGGGACTTAAAATCCTTTGGCAGCAATGCCGTACGAGTTCGAGTCTCGTCCCGGGGATACAATATTTTAAAATAATTCATTATATATTAGCAAATTACTTCTAATTAAAATATAGAAACTGTAACCAAAAGCGTTACTAAAAACGCTTGATTTCTCAATTTATAGATGAGAAAATCAAAAACATGGGAAGACACAGGAGCTCAGACAAACCTTATAAGTTCAGAATACACAAAGACCGTCCGATTTCAGTTGAATTTGATTTAATGCCTGGCAAACGGGTATCAACCGGCTGCTATGATATTCCAGGAGCGACTCTGTTTGCGGAGAATTATCTTCAGAATCGGGGCGTGGCAACACAGACAGGCAGAAAGACTCCTACATTGAATGAATTCGCAGCAGGTTTCTTCAAAAAGGATGGGCCGAACACCTTCAGAGACGCAGACAGGCTGTATAAAAGAAAAAGGGCTCCGAAGTATTATGAGAAACAGCAGGCTATCCTCGACAATCATATCCTGCCCGCGTTCGGCAATATCCTGGTTACAGCTATTACGGCAAAAAGCATCGAGGCATGGATTCCCGGAATCCGCTGCACTAACGGAGAAGAAGCGGCGGACAATACAAAGAACAAAATTCTCTTCACATTCCGGACTGTTATGGACTGGGTGAAGAAAGACGGGCTGCGCGATGATAATCCAGCCCGTGAAATAAAAGCGATATCAGCTGAGTATAATGAAAGAGAAGCCATCCCGCCTCATCAGGCCGAAGTGCTTTTCCCAGCAGATCCCGATGAAAGAATCAGCATATGGCACGGGGAGATGTGGGCAGTATATTTCTCTGTATTCTACGATACAGGCTGGAGGCCTGGAGAAGTCGCCTCTCTCCGGGTCTGCGATATATATATGACAGCAAAGGGGCTTGCAGTCTTCACATCAAGCTCTGCGAATCATGAATCCAGAAAGATAGAAGACCATGTGAAGACGACAGGAAAAGGCTATGGCAAACGCCCAGGACTCCTCTATGAGGATACAGCTGTTCTTCTTATGAGATATATCGAGCATGAGAAGCTCAAGGGAGAGGACCTTCTCTTCCATGGTCCAAGAAACGGAAAACCTCTATGGGCTGAGTCATCCAACAAGCATTTCAAGATGGTGATGCAGGAACATGGGTTCTTCAAGGAAGGAATGGTTCAGTACTGTTTGAGGCATACATACGAAACCGACCGGAGAGGAGATATGCCCGACAGCATCCTGGCTGTTTCCATGGGACACACAAAGCTTAGGAATGATTATGACCACAGAACTGCAGAAGACTATATACGGCTTCTTGACAGCAGCAGGGAGAGCTTCTTCAGAAACAGAGAGCGGCGCGGAAAGGAAAGCGATATCATACCGCTGGAGGAAGCCCTGAAAAAGAAAAACGAGTAGGCTCTGCATGAAATTAAAGCCGGCCCATTGCTGAGCCGGTAGAAGCCTTGGAGGTTTACCGCTTCTTATATCTCATCAGCTACACCATCAACAGTGACAGCGCCTGACAGATGACCGAATTTCGGCGTATTCAAATCTGCGATAGCAACAGGCTTGCCCTCTGCAACAACAACGATAAGGCTTGCCCTCTTTGCACCATCTGCTGTAGTGAAGATCCCAGCCAGGGTCTCGGCAGAAATCTCCATCTCTGGCAGATCAAGCAATACATATGTCTCATCATCAACATCAAGCGTAAGGTCGACGCCAGTTGTCTTATAGCCTGTTGCGATGAACTCTGTCCCTTCTGCATTCATCTTGCCTGTAAGAGTAAGGGTGAGAGTTCCTGTAGCAATACGCGTATACTTCTCCGGTTCTGGGTCTTCAGGATTACGATGGCCGTCAAAGTCATAGGCTGTAAGAGTCAGGGGGATAGCAAGCTCTGTCTTGTCAGCATTGAAAGCGATTGTTCCTGCTGCCATAGACTGAGTTACTACGCCTTCCTCATCATCCACCTTCTCTCCCTTGAGAACGTGGTCGATGTCGCCAAGTACGCGGACATGGCCAAACCCGCCAAGATATGCCTCAAGGTTCTCTTTTGCCTCTGCAGAAAGGCCTTCTTCTGGCTTTTCCGGAGTTTCCTGTATCTCGAGATTGCATGCGGTCAATGAGATGATAGCAAGCACTACCACAAGTGCGATAAGAATCTTTTTCATTGTTTTTCTTTTCTCCTATATAGGGCGGGAAGATTTTCTCTCCCCGCTATTGCAATAAGTTTTTTCTCAGAACATCCAGCCCACGCTTGTGCGTAACTGGAAGTTGTCAATGCTGAAATGGTTAATGCCATCGAGACCTCCGACCATATAATCAGCTCCTGCCTCAAGCATCAGGCTGTTCCCTATCCTGGTTCCGATAGTGAAACCCGCTCCGAACTGGGGAATGCCAGTCTCAAAGCCGATGATTCCATCAAGCATCACATAGGCTTTCGAGCCTGTTTCCTCTTCAGCTTCAGCGAGCTCTGCCTTAAGGCCTGCAATCTCTGCATCTTTGGCTTCAGAGGCTTCGCGGGCTGCCTTATATTCGTCTTCTGCCTCCGCGAGGTTGAAATAGAGCTCAAGTGCTTCATCTCCTGTCAGCCTCTTCCCTTCCCGCGCCTTCAGCCGCGAGTTCGACGGATCTGTCCAGGTGTTCTCCGAGGCTGTCCCAGAGAGCTCTTTCAGAGACTGTTCCTCCGGAATTGCCTCCTCTGTCATATCTGACGGAACCTCTTCTGTAACCAGCGGCTCTTTCTTTGCTTCTGCCTGCCCGATAGGCCAAGCCGCCAATGGCAGCAGTGCCAAGAAGAGTACACAGAAACCGGCCAGGAGGACTCTGCAGAGCCTCCTTGATCCGCATCCATAATCCTTTCTTCTCATCTTCTTTCTCCTTGTTCTTTTCCATTGAAGCCTCCTCTCATATCGAGGCGGTATCATCCTTGATGTTTCTGCTGGCTACGAGTGTATTGATGTAAGTGGCAATATTCGTCATAGCAGCAGACTTCTCCTGAGCACCGAGATTGCTGGACTGAGCGACCTGGCTATAGGTACGGTATCCAGGAGCAAGAGGCTTATCAGTGAGCAGAGAGCCCTCAAGGCTGTCCCCTTCCAGCCTGCAAAACAATACTTCCTTCAGGGCGTTTCTTACCCCCTCATCATCGAGTGCGGGAAACGCCTTGGCAGCTTTTCTGTATGCCTTGGCAAGTATCATCACAAGCCGCTCATCATCAGTCATCACTGATGACTTGTAGAAGAACCAATACCAGCAGAATGTGCCACCGGATGCCGCTGCAAGCAGAAGCCCTCTGAGAGTAAACTGCAGCCATGTCTCACAGGCTGCAAAGAACAGCCAGAGAGCATCGCATACGATCACAAACCCTGCGAGGATGAGATACTGCCATGTGAAGAGTGCTGTATTGCAGAAAGCCTTCTCCATCGCATCACATGCCAGAAGCGTTATCACCGATACGAAAACGACAACTGTCAGCCCCTCTATCAGGGTGATGATATCCGTAGTCATCAGGGCAACAAGAATCCAGAGCCCGATGACAATCCCGAATGCCGCTGCGTTCTTCAGGAACGCTGTCTTATCCTTGTTCATTTCCGTGTTTTCTCCTCCTTACCTGATGTGCATTTCCTCGATTTTCTGTAATGGTGGATGCCATGCAGAATGTCCCAGCCTGTTATCGACAAGGCAGCAGTAGGCAGGCCTAGCGCTATGCCATTCGAGAACAGGACCTCGTACCAGAATGCAGAGCCGCTGAGATATCCAGCAGACTTCCAGAGGCCGATGAGGCACCATATGAAAAAGGAGAAGGCAGTCAGCACGACCGCAATCAGCTCATTGGATGTCTCCGTCCTGTATTTCAGGACAGCACCGAGAAGGCTGAGAATAAGGGCAACAGCGAGCATTCCCGATGAAATAATAGAAATGTCCATGCTTTATCCCCATGGAAAAACTCCTCTGAATATACGAACACAGGAATAAGAATAATACGGAGTCAAGAGGTTGTCGCGTTGCGGCGTTATGACAAAAAAACTGCTTAGAATATTCCAAACAGTTAAAGAGGAGGCTGAGCTGATAATTAAAATAGTTCAGGTTCTCTAAAAACAATTCCGTTGCATTTTAGAACACAAATACTCTTTATTTTATCCGTATCGCTATAAGCAACAACCATCTCAAGTTCTATAGGTGTTCCATCTACAGCCTTTGTGAATATTTCCTTCTGTTCATCAGACAGATTTTTCCCTGTTATTGGAACGTTTTTGAAAATTTCATTTGTATCGACATTAACAAGATTTACAGTTCGCTTTTGGACTTCTTTAATAGGATCATCGATATCAAGATCAATGCGACTAACAAGAAATTTCCCTGAAACATGCTTCATTGGGATTTCTTGTTCGTCATCCGTCTGAGGCTTTTCTCCAGTAAACTCATTACGAGTTTCATTTGCTAGTTCAACGAGTTCTCCTCTTTGATAATTCTTTCCATTTATGGATACTGTTCCAGATATTCGCGACAATTCCTTTAACATAGAAACAGTTGTTTTATTTGTTTCATTTGCAAGAGCAGCTATCTCGCTTACTGTTTTTGCTTGCTGTCTACTATTTTCAGTTCTGGCATCAATCTCTGCGACTTTTATTTGCATTTCTCGATAGGCTTCAGCATCAAGTCTTTTGTTATCAGAAAAAACCTTGAATCCTTTATATGCCCCATATACTAAAGTTCCTATTGCTATAAGACCAAAAATCTGCCATCCGTTCATTGCTTCCACCGCTCTCTGGATTATAGCCTGCCAATCGATTTCTGCTAATACACTACCTTCTTTGAATTTTATATAAAGTTCAAACCCTGCTTTATCTTCTGAAGATAATCTACAATTGACATTTCCATATTTTGCTATCTTAACTGCTTTGTACACGCTATCCTGATATTCTGTAAAAATTTTAAGCATTGAAGCACTTAAAGCATTGCCATGTTCAGAATCCGAAACATGGATTTGGATTGGTTCTATTGTTAAATTCTTCAGCCTCTCTATATCTGTCATTGAAGCCTTTTCTGGATTATAGATAATATCAAGAAGGGCTACTTCCAGATCTTCTAGAGATTTGATTTCATTATTATTCATATTTTTACATTAGCATGAAATCAGGTAAAACAAAATTTTTTTACCTAATATAGTAAAAATTGAGAATTATTAATTAGGAGGAAGTGGACAATCCTCCCTATTCTTATGCTGAATACTTCTCTCCTGTAATCTCCTGAAAATCTTCCTCCGTCAGTTTCTGCAGGAGAACAAGATACCTCAGCCTGTCCTTATCCCATCTCAAGGGATAATACCGTCTAGCCTTCTCCAGTGTGTCCGGATCACTCTGGGCTTCAAGCGACATGGTGCTTATGCCATAGGGATTTGCCACCTGCGCTGTAATCATCAGATAGTCGATATCCGCCCTCATTTGATACTCGTCAACTGGATTCCTCTGCTCATCGAGGCGTTTCGCCTGCTCAAGCCATGCAGACTTGTTAGCGGCGATATCAATGCCGAGAAGCGGATAATAGCGGCATGGCATCTGATAGACATCATATTCATACTCTGTGACACCATCATCGCCTCTCTGCACGGTTCTGGGATTCTCGAAAAAGCTTACAGTGCATCTTCCCGCTTCAATGTTCTCGATAAGGAAATCGTCTTCTTTTGGATTCTGATATACGATTTTCATACTGCTCTCCTTCTGATATCTGCGAAATCTATCTTGCAGATGTAGTTTCCATAGATTGTCCTGGCTGATTGCAGATGCTTCAGCCCTCCGGTTCTGGAAAGAAATCCCCTCGCCATGCAAGGCGGGATGTAGCTATGTTTTTCCTGTTTTCTCCTGATTCTCAGGAACTGTCTTCTCGCAAGCTTCCATGCGCGTTTTCTGAGAAGCACGCATCCGTCTGAAGCGAAGCGATAGCCGACCGCCTGAACAGGCCTTGCAGAAAGACGGAACACCTGCCAGTCTTCTTTAAGCTGAAGACCGAGAGAGGACAGAAGTTCTGCTGCAAGCAATCTAAGCTTGTGCAGTTTCCTCTTATTGCCGCCCAGGGCTGTCATGTTGTCCATATAGCGTGTATAGCAGGGTGCCGACTCCGTGCTTCTTATAGCCCTGTCTACATCTTCCAGAAAAAAGTTGGCAAGCCATTGGTTCATGTAGAAGCCTATGCAAAGCCCTTTCCCCTGCTCTGGTGCTGTTGCCATGAGAATGTCCTCAATCAGTGCCAGAAGCCTCTCATCCTTGCATCTTCTTCTGAGCTTATCCATGAGAGACCGCACAGGGATGCTGTCATAATAATGATGAACATCCATCTGAAGCGCATATTTTGATGCTTTGCGTTTCCTGGCAATATGCCCCCTTATCTTCCTATAAGCGAGAATGCCCCCTCGGCCGGGGATGGAAGCACAGCAATAAGCATCCATACCCCGCATGAAAACAGGTTTTTTCAGAAGCTCTACAATAAGCCATTGGATACAGCAGTCGGGGAAGAAAGGGACGATTCGTATTGTTCTCATCTTCTGGGAACTGGCATCATACTTGTATGTGACATTAGGCTTTCTGGGGATATAGCTCCCGGTTTCAAGCATATGGCACAGCTCTTCTGCCTTCGCATCCAGATTATCCTTCACCCTTGCAACATCTGCTCTGCCGTGCCGGTGCTTGCAGGCTTCCTCCAGGACTGATTTCACAAAAGCCCTGTCTGACAGCTTTTCATATAAATGCCCCACTCTCTTAGGCATATCAGTTCGTCCTTTGCTCTTTCTTGTCGGATGACAGGACATTCGAGAGTCAACCTACTAGCCCCATCCTTCTTCACCGATATTTTCAGCAAGGGCTGGGGAATGCATCACCATGCAGGCAAGTTTATATATCAAGAATAAAGATTCAAGCCCGCTGGGAAGCCTTCGCGGTCGGCAACGCTGAAAGAGCGGTCAGGCTTCCCCGTTTGACAAGAAGGCGCGACCCCCTGTTCGAGTCGGTGTTCGACGAGCTGTTGCTCGCATTGAAGTAGAACAAACCCGCATTCGAGTCGTTGTTCCAGTTCCTGCCACAGCTCAGCACATAGACTAAAAACCACGAACATGGACGCACGGATGATACATCCCCGGATATATTTATGAACCTCTGAATCTTTCTATATCTCTCATCTCTGTGAATCCTTTTCATGCGGGGACAAGGGATTTCCCCCTGCACCCCTTTTCGGAAGGTCGCTCAAGCTGCGCTTGGCTCCTTGTAAGAAAGGCGCGACCCCCTGTACGAGTCGGGGTTCGACGAGCTGTAGCTCGCAACGAAGTAGAACAAACCCGCATCCGAGTCGTAGTTCCAGTTCCCGCCACAGCTCAGCACAGTGGTGCCAGACGAGTACAAGTAAGCATAATCCGGCACATAAGTAGTCTTACCTCCGCCGCTTGCTTCTTCAGGAATACCGATAAGCCATGGCATATCCTCGTCATAGAGCAACTTCGTTATATACAGACCGCTGATCTGCCAAGAACCAAGGTCAGTATATCCTGTGGTTACATCGCTCTGATAATTATCTCTATCAGTTGATATATAGTGGTGGCCGTTTACTGTATTGAATCCATCCGTCCATTCAAACTGGCTTCTCCAGAGACCCTCGATGTGGCGATACTTCACAACACCGCCTGTTCCGACTCCTGTGTGGTAGTCAATAACATCGCTGTAGCCTGTGCTGTAATCGGAAGTCGGTCCGTCTCCAATCTTGTCCTGGCTGTTCCAGTCTGCATATTCAACAATATAAAGGAACTGGATTGCAAAGCGCTCTGCGATGTCGATAAGTCCCCATCCTGCGCCCTTTGTCTTTGCGTTATTGCGCATCGTGACAATCGACTGACTAGCCTGTCTCGCCTTGCCACTCTTTGATTCCTTACTGCTAGATGTCGGATATGCCCCGACGTACTGGCCTGAGCCTGGATGGAGAGTGAATCCGTCCAGAGGTGCATCCGCAAGGTAGTAGATTCTTGTTTCATCAGTAGGATTGTCTACAACCTTTATCCAGAATTTTGGAATCCACACCATTGTGTCATAGGTTGCTGTACTGAAGCCCTCTTCATCTTCCCAGTATGATGGCTGCCCGGAAGCATCGAAATTCCGTTTCTTCATATCGCTCCATGGAGCATATGCATCGAATGGTGATGAGCCTTGCTGTGATGTGGTTGCTGGGGCCGGCTCTGTGGTTATGGTTTCAGACACGTCTCCAGCAGGATCTGTCTCAGGAGTCAGTCTTGCAAGAGCTGAGGAGGAAGCACCATAGTTCCATTTCACAGCCCATACTCGCGCTATGATTATTTTCTCCGAAGTTGCCGTGTCCGAAGGTATCCAGCTCTCCCTGAATGCTTTTGCCTTTACAACTGTATGGTTCTTTGTGACTGTGATAGCACTGCTGTAGATGCTGGATTCTTCATCAGGCTCTGTTCCGTCTGTCGTGTATCTGATGGTTGCATTGCTGTCCCCATGCGTAATTGTCACAGTTGCGTTTCCAGTATTCTTCTGCACTGAGATAGCAGGAGTTGCAAGCTTCAGGCTTATCTCGATGATTGCTGATGGCGACGGCTGGTTGCTCTCTCCTTCCGCCGGGAATGCCCTCACATAATACGTGCCAGATGCGGTTATCGGCACGGACAAGAGGGAATCCGTGGCTGTCGGCTCTGAGCCGAATTTGTAACGGACTTCTACATTCCCATAGCCAGTGAATGTATTATTGAGCTTCAGCGTTGCAGAAAATCCATCAGCGCTTACCTCGTAGGCCACTTCGGGGATAGGGAGTGCCACAGAATCCTTCACGTCCTCTATCTCATCTTCAAGCTCAGTGAACTTATTATTGATATTATCGAGATCTATATCCTCTGCAATCTGCTCAACCTTCAATGCGTTCTCTGAGACTTCCTGTGCCTTCTGCTCCACCGCATCGTATTTTTCCGTCACATCATCCTGGACGCTCTGCGCGGTCTTGAGAAGCTCATCGGCCAGAGCAATGGCATCATCCGGATTCCTCCCGACCTTGACGCCATAGCCCGTATCATCAAAGCCTATCATCATGCCCTTCCTCTCATCAGCAGAGGGGAATATGATATTGCCAGGATTCTCTGAGATAGGAAGCTTGAATGCTCTGTCTATCTCCTCCTGCTGCTGTTGTGATACAGCCATCTGCCTGTCAAGGCTCTCCTCAAGCACATCCGCATCAAAAGCATCTCCATTGCGGAGGTCCACATTCTGCTCAAGCGGGATGCTTCTGGATATGACAAGCTTCAGAGCACCTTCTGGGAATGTGTATCCTTCATCGAATACAACCTTGTACACACCGGTGCCTTCGGTAGGTTCCTTGACGCTCCATCCTGTCGTTACAGGGGTATTCTCTCCGTCATCTGTTGCAATCGTAACAGCGACATCCTCTGCTTCAAAGATTTTGAACGGTATCTCGTAGCCAGATGCAATAGGCGTCACAATACCTTCGATGTTGTAGATCTGTTTGCTGGTAGTAGATGAAATCACCGGCTTTGTCTCCTTATCGGAACAAAGAGTAAAGCCTATTTGCAAGACTGTCGCGTTGCGGCGTTACGGAGAGAAAAATGCGGCTTGCCAGAAGAATGTAAAACAGGGATACTATTGGCGGCACTGCTATAAACGGTAGGCGGTTGGCCTCCTCGTCTGTGGGGAGGACCATTCCTCCCAAGTCCTACGGACGGAAGGAGGTGAATCCGATATGAAGGAAATTCTAGGGATTATCCTGAAGATCCTTGAGGTTGCGAAAGCTTCTCTTTCTCTTCTACGAGACATAAAAGAAACCCGCCATTCGACCAAGAAGTAAGCGGGTTTTCCTGATACTTTAAGGCCAGCCGTCTATCGGCAGTGCCTCTTTATACCTAAAGTATCACCATATTCCTCATCAATGTCAATTTCCGATTGCTTTGCAATAACAAGAAGGTATGCTATATTAACTACAGGAGAAGCCGCCAGAGACGGTGGCCTCGGTAAGCAGTTCCCCGCTCAATCTTTGGTCGGACGGCGGGGATGTTTTATATCCTTTGCAAGGATGAGAGCTTCGCGAACGATTCTCAGAAGCCAGAGAATTATCTCCAGGACATCTTTTATTATCATCTCATCACCTCCTTTATCCCGCAGGCATCGGGAGGCTTAACCTCCCACGGGATGCGGGAGGCCACCGTCTGTCTCTGACGACACGAATACTATACCATATTGAATTCTATCTACCAAGAAGCGCTGCAGGACCTTCTTCAGCAACCCTCTTCAGGTTCTTGAATCCTGATACCGGAGCTCCTGCGAAGATTCCGGCACCATAGGCAATATCCTTTACGCCTTCAAGGAAAGGCTTATCAGAAGCCACGATATCCTCAATGCCCGAGAATATCTTAGTGATGCCAGGGAACATGTCAGTGCCATTGCCATAGTAATCCCTTTCGCCGGTGATGGTTCTCTGGAGAATCATAGAGATATCGGAACCGAATACCGGGAATGACTCAACCCCCTGCGTCATAAACCAATAGCCAAGCTTCTTTGCCTTATCCTTGCTATCGTCATCATCATCGAATCCATCAGCGGCAAGACCGAGCATAAGGCCTGCCATGCCATAGGAGACAACAGAAGCAATGACCTTTCCGAACTGCCTATTTCTGGCAAAGCCTATGTTATCCCAGATGAGGTTGTTGAAGATGACGCTCATAGACGACTGGAACTGGAGGAATATCTTCACAAGCTCATTGGAATTCCTGAACATGGAAGGGAGCTCTGTACTATCACCTGCAGGCTGTACCCTTAGAACGATATCATCCGCCGTCTTCACAGCTGCAGCATCCGCAAGTGTCGTATCCATACCTGCATCAAGGTTCTTCTGAAGCGCTGTCTCATAAGCCCCTAACCATCCGCCAGCGACCAGGACTTTATCCACCCACGTGAGCCCGAGCTGGCCTATTTCATTGAACCTGTCCATTGCTCTTCCGGCCTTTGTCCTGTTGATATCGCCGCGTCTCTCAAGGGCTTCCTGAACAACTGTGCTCATGGTTCTGTGCTTCATCATCGGAGACTTCTCATAGATCATATTCAGAACATCTGTTCCTCCTGAAGCTATCTTCAGATAGCCTTTCAGAAGCGTGGCAGGGCTCATATCCTGCAGGAATGGCCAGGCAGATGTACAGAACTGCAGCACTACGCCTGGAAGCTTCCATCCAAGATATGCTGCACCGGTTCTGCCTCTGAGATTCTTCAGTGTCTTGTCGAAATTGGTCTTAGGCTGTCCGGAATTCGGATTGATGACGTAATCGATATAGCCTTTTACCTCGTTCATGAGAGCCGGTGAATAAACCCTATCCACAGTCGATACAAGCTCTGTCGCATTGTTTCCGAAGACTCCTCTCAGCTTCTTCGAGTACTGGGCGAATTCAATCAGATGCTCCTGATTTCTTACTGATTTCTGCCAGACTTCCAGAAGCGACATATTAACTCCTCTCTGATTGCGCGGAGCAATCTTGATGCGGCTGATAGTCATGCCCTTGTCGATAGCTGCGCTGAAGTCTCCGGTATTGAGATTGAACAGCGCATCAGCCATGTTATTGTGGAAATTATCTCCTCTGAGGTCCTGCCTCATTATCGGAAGATAACTCAGTACCCTCTTTAGCGGAGTGTTATATGCCTCGATAGAAGCCTTATTGAGACGGCGGAAATTCTCCGGATCTGCAAAGTCTGCTTTTATTGCCTCCACAAGAGGCATAAGCCCTTTCCCTTCGAGTTGTGTCTTTGCAACCTCCAAGGCCTCCCCGTATCTTTTGTCTCCAAGAGCCTTAAGCTTATCATTATCAATTATGGTGCCAGGCGAAATAGCCTCAGGGATGAAGCTGCCGTTCTCATCAAGCCGGCCTTTATTCAGCAGAGTCCCCTTTTCTTCCTCTGTGAGAAGATTGCCATAGGCTACCGCCGCCTTTGAATCCTCATCGAACTGGGAAAGATAAAGGTAGGCAAGCTTATCAACAGTATATGTCTGCGTAAGACCGTCGCTGAATTCTATCCGGACATTCTCAAAAAGGCTGTTTACTGCCTCCTTTGTGAGAAGAGGTGCAATCTTGGAGATTCTGCTGTCAACTGCCTTCCATTCCCTTGCCTGATGGTATCTCTTCTCATCGACAAGAAGCTGATATGCAGCACCCCTGTGCCCAAGCCCGCCATCAAGAAGCTGGCTGAGCTCCTGCATTCTCATCGTGATATATTTTGCGGAGCGCCACTTTGCAAGAATGCCCTGTGCCTGTTTGATGCGCTCAGTTGAACCAGGGAGTGTATCGTCCAGATTCTTCGCTGCCTTCTTTACAGCTTCGATAATCGCTTTCTGGATTCTCTCTCTGGTCTCACGTTCGAAAGCCTTCTTTGCACGCATTACCTCGCGACCTCGCCTTCTGAGTTCCTCGACCTGCTCTGCAAGCTGTCTAAGTTCCGCAATGCTGAAGTCATTGAGAGGATTTCGCTGTCCTGTGAGACGTGCCACAAGCTCCGGGGAAAGGACAGAGAGGATGCGGTTCCTGTCATCTTCCTGGAGGTTCTGCAGATATGCGATAGCCTCCGGGATTGTCATCGTTCCTCCGTCAGGGGTCCCGTCGGGATTATTCTCAAAATCATATACCCATTCCCGTCTGAAATGAGGGTCTAAAATAGCCTGGATTGCCATGATGGCCTCGGCCGATGTCTCATAGTCGGTCGTATTGAGGTTGACAGGCTTTGAGATAGCTTTCCCCAGCTTCGCCTTCTCTTCCTGGATACGCTTGTAAAGACGCTCCTGCTTCCGCTTCTCCCTCTGTTCCTTCTTCAGTTCCGCAATCCGTGCATCTGCCTTTGCTTTCAGCCAATCTGCAAGAAGAGCAGCATCGTCTTTCGCTTTGCGGATAATCGCTTCTGTCTGAGCTCTGTTCTCTCTCTCCTGCCATTCAGCATAGCTCTTCCAGCTCCGGAGCTCCTCATTGTATCTCTTCTCGGCTTCCAGTGCTTCCTTTGCGGCCTTCCATCTCTCCTCGGTCCTTGCATCGAATATCTGTCTGTTTCGATTTCCCTTGATCGCATCTTTCAGCTTTTTCTGCCTGTCGATTTCTTTCTGTAGGCCTTCCATCTTCCGAAGAGAAGCATCTATATCATCGGAAAGCTTCTTCGCTGTCGTTTCCACTGAGTCTGCAAGCTTTCTCGCATAGACAGATGCTGAAGCGCGCCATTCTTTCAGAAGCTCTTCCCTGATTCCGGAAATAACCTCCTGTACCGCCCTGAAACCGGAAGGGCCATAGATATCTTTTATGTGTGAAAGCTTACCGAACTTGTCCCCGTTCTCTTCAAAGATTCCAGGGAAATACGAGATAAGGTCTGTAATGTACTCTGTCTTTGCGTCTCTGAGGGCCCTTGCATATTCATACTTGCCGCTTCTGCCTTTCCTGTGCTCAGCTTCAATCTGAAGATACCTGCTCTCATTCAGCCATGAAAGCTCATTGGCAAGCCTCTTCATCTCAGGAGTTATGGAGTAGCTTTCAAGATTCTCACCGGTGAGCTTGCTGTCTGATGCTTGTGTGATTCTCTCAGCTGTTCGGAGAGAATCCATGAGATGGTCTATATTCTCATCCCTCTCTGCAAGCGAAGCTGTGACTGAATCCAGATCTTTCTGAAGCCTTGATACGGCGTCTTCGTTCTGGCGAAGCTCTGTCTCCTGCTTCTGGATTCTTTCTGCAAGAGATTTCAATGCATTGTTCAGTTCTTCAGTCTTAGCCTCATCAGCACCGCCTTCAGCTTTTAGCGTACCACGCTCTATCTGGTCAACAATGCTTCTGTCTTCCGCAGTCTCTGCAAGTGCTCTGAGTTCTGGGATAGGCATTAAATCCAAGGCATCCCTGGGTGGGATATCAAGTCCCTTCACATCCTTTATGAGCTCTTCAGGCTTCATCGTGCTATCACTAACCATGAATGAGAGAATGTTGCGGTAGAATCTTGCATTGCCGCTCATCTCTTTTCTCACGAGTGATTTCATCCTGTCCGAAAGGTCATAGCCACGCAGTTCTGCTTTCATGGCTGTGAGAGAGGCATTCCTGACGCTTGTATTTGTGATGGTATCGAAAACCCTTGATTTGATTCTTTCCCTCTGGATCTGGTCAGAGAAATGCCAGTCCTCATTAAGCTCTCTGGTGTTCAGGAACAATGCCTCTCCTATTATTCCGAGATACTTCAGAAGAGTATCATCATCCTGAATAGAGCTTATGAAGATATCATCCTTCTGGGCATCTGAGAGATCTTCCCCATAAGAGACATCAGGCTTGTTTCTGGAGACAAATTCCTCCCATGTCAGCTCATAGTCAAAGGCATCGTCATATCTTATGCCAGGGCGTTTCGGAGCCTCTTTGCTCTGCTGGGATTCTGCAGCGCTCTCGCCTGCAGGGGCGGATGGCTGCGCAAGCCCGGCCTCCTCCTCTTTCTGCGGGATAACCTCACTGTTGACAGCTGCTTCATACTCAGCCTCAGAACGTGCACGGCTTCCATCTGGCATAAGATTCGTTCCGTCATCATCCCAGAACGGCACCTCAACTTCATCGATAAGCGAAGCATCTGTATTCAGTGCTTCAGTGTCAGGGGGTATTATCCATTCAGAGTAAACTCTGGCGAATTCCTCTGCCTCCTCAGGAGTCTCTATGGAATCCATGGAAGAATCATAGCCATCATAGAAGCTGTCGAGATCCGTATTGTCGCCATCAATGTATCTGGCATCGGCCTTCTTGGCCTCGTCTCTTTTTGCTTTCTGAGCCTCGGTAAGATCCGATGTGTCCGGACTCCTATCATCCTGGAAATAGATATCGGGATTCGATGAATCGAAAGCACCTCGATTATCGATGCTCTTTATCTGATTAGGATTAAGAGCGATATAATGGTCTGCTACATAGTCGTCATCGATATTATCGTTCAGAGAATAGACGGCCATGCCATCATATTTATCCGGTTCAAATTCGGAGAAAATCTTTCCTGTCTCTTTGAAACTTGCACCATCGGCATCAACGACATATGGATTCCTTATGTTGAGGAAAGCGGGCATTACAATACCGTTGCTTTTTTGCAGCGCAAGCTCTTCGACACGAAGCTCTAGCTGATTGGCTTCTTCCCAGCGTCCCTGTCTTTCGAGTTCAAGAACTCTTTTGTATAGCTGTCTAGCTTCATTTCCGGAGGCATAATTTCCGTATCCCTCTGCTGTTCTCTGATTGTTTGTAAAGAAGAATCCAAGTCTGGCGGATTTTGCTTCTGTAGAGCTTCCAAGGTAGCTTCTGTCAAAAACGGAGAACTCGCTAGCTGTGCCATGATAGACGATCTCTGGTTCTCCATTTTCATCTACAATCCTCGATGCATTCTCCGGGGCATTCATCCAGTCTCCGAACCATTCCTTGAATGCCGGCGTCCTTACTGTTACCCACTGTTCATATGGGAGATTTGATGGCTTTCCATTAGGTGCAAGATGGCGGCCTTCTGAATCGAAATTCATAGGGTCTGATTTCAATCTTTCTTCTGTAGTCTGGTATTGTTCTCCACCCTGAAATACTAGGTTGCCACCTTTGCTCTGAGAGTCTATACTCTTAGTGGAGGGCATGATGCCAGAATCTTTTAGATATGTTGAGATCGATGATATCCCATTTAAAATAGAAGCTACTACAATCTCGCCAGTATCTAGGCTTATCCCTTCCGATGATGGCAAAGAGATAGAAGAAAGAGCATTAACAGATTCAGAACTAACCTGGTATCTCGATAGGGCTGAAGACAATGCTTGCCTTATCGATGAGGATACGGCACTGCGTCTAGCTTCTGAACTCTCATAAGCCCCTCTGTCATTCGCATAAGTCTTTGCTAACCTGTATTCTTCTGCGCTCCAAGTGTCTATAGCTTCCTGAAGTGTATTAAAACCTTCTACACCATGTTTCTTGAATTCCGTTATAGTACGGGATATTTCATACAGATCATGACCGATTTCTTCCTTGATGAAGAAATAATCCTTATCAAGGAATTGAATTTCTGCTATGAATCCGTTGTCCATTCTGATATTGGCCTTGTAATCCTCATATCCCATTGGTGTAATCAGATGTTTATTCTTTACTATCCTATCGCCATAGGCCTCCTTTACCTTATTCCATGCATTCTCTGCATCTGTAAGACTATCGAACTTAATCATTGCGCCATCATAGTCCAGGTTCTGTCCATAGTCCCCACCATAATCCCCAAGGACTTTCTCATCTGATCTTTTCTTCGATTTTAAGGTTGGTCTGATAGATATATCAGATTCATCTGCACCTACCAGTTTTCTGATATCTTCTATATCCTTCACGAACTGCGGATGAGCTTCTATTGCGAGCTCTATTGCAGCTTCATAGGTATTCTCTCTTATAGGCATACGGATAACATGCTTTGATTGATGCTGAATGCCGTTGTTTTGCTTTGCAGCCTTCTCAGAACCGCCTGATTTATACATTATCGCGTCATACGCGTCTGTTATCTCCTTCGAGAGAGGAACCGTATGCCTTACAGTCTGGTAGATCTGGCGCATGAACTCTGCGATTTTATGAAGTATGTTCCTGATGGCTTCGGAAAGCGATGAGCGCTTTGAATTGTCTGCTGTGAGATAAGCTTCTGCAAGGCGCGCAAGGTCTTCTGATTGTGCTCTTGTCCACATTGAGGCATCGGCCTCTGGGGAGATTGACTCAAGATGCTGCATTACTTCATCAACATTGAAAGAAGGTCCCCATATCTCTTTCGATTCCTCTATGAACTTTCTGAGGTTGGCTTTTGAGGCTTCATCTGAGAATGAGTTTCTGACAGCATTCGAAAGCTGTCTTGCCTCATTCGGCCTCTGGGCTGAATTAACATGGAAAAGCTCATGGCTGAATGTCGAGAAATCGGCATTCTGTCCGGCATAGATGATTGCTCTCGCCGCCTGTGCCGCTCCCCTGTACCTGCTTGGCAGATCTGTCTTGGAGCGAACCATCTTCCCATCATTGAGAGAAGAAAGAGAGTTATCGGCATCCGCAATGGATATCATACGTGCCGCAACCACGCTCTCGGCTTTTGAAAGATGAGGCATCGCTGTTCTGATATCTGCAGCGGTTCCCTGGATATCATGGTCCTGTGAAAAAGAGAAGTCAGCACCATAATCAAGCCCGGCTTCCCTACCCCTCGGATTGTTCTGGATAAGAAGCTCCCTTACCCCCTGAAGCCCCTCTGTCTCAGGATTCCATTCGATATTACTCTCGCCGGTACGCTGTGATGAGATTGCTTCCTGGACAAGCTCTGCTCTTATGCCCTCATAGCCTGGGCGGATTCTCACAGAGCCGACTGTCAGAGTATCGCCATCAGTGCTTACCTCAGCATAGCCATAGATTGCATGGCTATTCGGGTCTCCTGCATATACGCGGCGTCTTCCATTTGATTCCTCTGTCTGTGTATAGAGTCTTTTCGTATCAGGAGTGCGATACACGCTTCCATCAGGAAGAACCTGTGTCTCCTCTCCCGTCTGAGCATCGACAGAATCATAGAGTTCCTCAACAGCTATATCATTACGCTGAAGCACTCCTTTGTTCCTGATGGACTCTTTTACATTCTGGATGTTCTCGAATACTGTATCCTGGGCCCTATGGAAATCTGACTCAGGAACAATGTCTGGACGCTTCTCATTTGTTTTCTCAATAAAGACCTCTTTCGAATCTGTTCGTATGGCTTCATCGATAAGTTCCAGGGAGATGTCATTATATCCTCTCAGAGAACTCGGGATACCGATTGCACCATAGGCGAGTCCCATCAGACCGCCATCCAGAGCAGAACGGACATAATCTGAAATCATTCCCCGGAGATCGAACTTGACATCAGCGCCGGCAAGTTTCTTATAGGCATAGCTTGTTATATAGTCCACTATGGACTCAGACCCTTCTTCCAGGACGCCTTCATCTGCCGCACCAGCAAGATAATCCACAAGGACATATGCGGTCCTTGATGCCAGGGATTTCGAATTCGGGTCGACAAGGAGGTCTACCACGAAATCAGAGAAACCGAATTTCTTAAGCTTCGGGGCAATGAAACTGCTCAGGCCTCTCGCTGTCAGGCCATCAAGAAGTACTTCTGCGGCTCCTACGAACATTCCGTTCACCCAGCTTGTCCAGATATTTGCGCCGACATCCATAGGAATAGGATTGCCTTCATCATCTGTTGCATGCGCATTGGCCCAGAAAGTATTGTTCTCAGTCATCTCCTTATATCGGAGCCCTGTTGCCATGGTTCCGACCACGCCAGATGCGGCCTTTCCTGCAGCAAGGACAGTAGGAACAGCAGTCAGAGCCGCGGCTGGACCAAGGAAAAACGGAACAGCAAGAGCAATGCCATATGTGACAGCCTGGGTTGCCATGCTTGCGTAACCGCCATGTTCAAGCCCTTCGAACATATAGCCAAGATTCCCGAAAAGCATCTGCCCCATACGCTGGCGTCTTGTCTTCGGAACAAGATTCTCTGGCCCACCCAGTCTTGCCTCTTCCTCCAGAACCCTCTGTTCTATCTCCTTCGCTTCATGGGATTCTGTACCATATCTAAGTACTGCATCCCTCCACTCGCCTTTGATATCCGACAGCTTTACTTCATCAAAGCCACCTTCAATCATCTGATACAGGCTCGTATCACCTGTTACATACTTGCGGCCCAGATAATACTCAGACATCGCATCAAGGTTCTGGAAGACAGCTGACTGCGACATTCCTGTCTTCTTCGCAATAGCATGAGAAGTCAGGAATCTTGAAGCGGCATCTTCCGGATTCTCTGAAGAAGAGACAAGGGTATTGAAGACCTGCGTCTCCTCTGGCGTGAGCCCATACCTGTCTCCGTACATCATCCTGTACTGCTCATCTATCATCGATACTGAATCAAGGATAGATACATCCCTGGCTTCCTGCTGAGCCTCCGGAGTCTGGACAAGATTATCAAGCTTCTGCTGGCCTCTGGTTTTTATCCCTTCGAGAAGACCAGAAGAAACTCTGCTGTCCTCTTCCTTCGTCTGCTCTTCGTCATTCTCCTGTTTATCCTGTCTCTGGTTCCTGGAAGGCGATATGCCTTTCTTCAGAAGCTCCGCCGGATTATTGGCAGAGGCATAGTTGGTTCCAGCTGCCATTGTATATAGATCCCCCTGCAATGCTCCATAAGGCATATCAGTTATCCTCCTTCTTATCCTTCAGTTCTCTCGCAACCATCTGCCATACCTGTGACAGCTTAGGAGTGTTTCTCGCAAGATTGATGACTTCTGATTTGCTGTAACCATCCATGCTGTATATCTCTGGATTGATTGTTACTCCCGTAAGCTGGCGTCCCTGCGGAGTTATCTCATATTCAGGCTTTATAAAATCCTGGATATTGTCTGCGGTGATTCCGCTGCCGGATGGCTCATCTGCCTCGACAGGCTGTTCTGCGGCAGGTTCTGCTGTTTCCTTGTCATCAGGCTCTGCTTTATCGCCCGGTTCAGGCTGCTGTTTTCCCATCTCATAGCTATGGAGCGCATCCTTGATGGAATCCCTCACTTTTGAATAGGCTTTATCGCTGTCCACGTAAGCTGAGATCTTCTCATAGTCATATCCAGGCATGTTCACTATCTCTGGGTCTACTGAAACCGCACCATTGCCGAGATGTATGTACTTCGTATAATCCGAGTCTTTGTTTCCTTTCTGGAGATAACGTGATGTCGGAATCTCTTTTCCTGTGGAAATATCCAGGCTGGTAACGGAGCCATCATCGTTCAGCTTCGCGACTGAGACCCAGCGTTTCTCATCAGGGAAGTACTTCTTGAAACAGCCATCCTGGATTATGTAATGGTCCTGTTCCGTTCCATTTGTTACATGGAACTCAGGAACAGCTATCGCGGTCCCATCAGCATAGACGAACGGAGATGATGTGACGGATGCATCATCCACCTGCAGATAATCAACAAGAGGCGTCCTGAAGAACGATTCAAGATTGTCGTATGTCTCCTGTACGCCTCCGCTGTAGAAGGAATACTGCGGGCGCCTTGAGGAATCAAGCGGTATCTCTATGACTGTTCCGCTCTCAGGGTCATATCTTGTCTCAGAGCTGTATCCGGCATAGTCGTTGAGATATACAAGGGAGTTGCCCTTGTCATCCTGCCATATGCGGTCGACATAGCTGAGATTATCAGGCATTACTGCGGAAACCGGAGTTTCCGCATCTGGAAGCTTCACCTTTGTAGAGAGGTCTTTGCTGACAAGCTTTCCGTCAAGAAGATATCCCTGATAGGCTTTCTGCAGCAGCGCATTATAATCTGCAGCTGTAATGTTATTGCGTCCGACTTCGAACGTAAGGTCAGACACAAGCCCGAGGTAATAATTCTCAACATCCTGGAGCATCTTCTTCTGCTCTTCGGAGAGGTTTCTGGAATCAGGGTCTATTCCCATGCCAAGCATGAATGAATCAAATGAAGCTTCCGCTTCGACTTTCACATTAGCAGGAAGCTCATTGAAATTATCCTGTGTGAATTTCTGCTTTGCGGCAAGGAATGAGTTATAGCCTGATGAGGTCTGAAGCTGGTCCTGATAGCCTGGAAGCATGGCATCCAGTTCTTTCATTATCTGCTCCCCAGGAACCCCTATCTCATATTTTGTCTTCAATCCATCCAGGTCATTCTTAAAGGCATCGACCACTTCCTTGTCGGCTTTCTCAAGATCCTCCGGGGTCATGCTGAGGTAAGGAGACAGGTCAGCATAGGCTTCCTGGATTTTCGCATCGTATTGCGCAATGGCTGATACCTTCTCTTCTGGCATATTCTCGAACCATGCATCAAAAGCGCCAGACTGGATGCCGTCTCTTGTCTCAACCATATCCTTGAGCCCGCCGTTCATGTCAGCCTGGAGCTGGTTTGCAACCATAGCTCTCACACCTGTACGCTGTTCGGTTTTTGCTGTCTCAATCATGTGATTGAGGATTGAGTCGGGAATATTGTTTGCCTTTCCTATATCCTGAATTTCCTTCATTACCTGGCCTGGAGTAGAGCCGCCAGAGATGAATGCGTCAGCCATCATATCTTCAGCCTGCGATGAATAAGCATTATCCATCTGCTGGAAAGAAGTCGCGGCAATGGCATAATATGAATTCCTCTCCTGCGGAGTAAGGAACTTCTGTTCCTGGAGATATCTGTCGACGGCTGCAAGCCCATCCTTGCTTGTCCGCCCGATGCTTACGGCCTTATCCTGGACAGCAAGGTGCCTGAGATTGTCGAAATACTCGACAGCTTCAGACTGTTTTCTCATATCAGAGAAATCAGAGCGTCCTGCTATGATGGCCATGCCCTGATAATGTACGCCTTCGGGGAGTTCTCCATTATACTGTGCATACAGCTGAGCATCGGAGACAAGAGCTGTTTCAAGATTCGTGGCATAGGCATTCTCGAGGTCTGTATATGCCTTATCTATCGCGTCAGACTGAAGCTGCTGGACATTCGCCCAATAAGAGCTTGTCAGGTTGGCTTTCATCTTATCAGTTACGCCAGGAAGAAACCCCATGCTGTCAACAGAAGCCATGGCATCCTCATACCATTTCTTCAGGTCATCTCCCGGTGTGAATGCAAGCTGCTTGCCTTTTGAGTTTCCTTCGGAATCAAAGACCTCCACCTCCTGATACCTGGAAGCGCCGGAAGCAAGAGACTCCTTTGCTATTCTTGCTCCTTCCGTGAGGATCGGAAGGAGTTCCGCATTCGCCTGCTGTGTCTGGCTGTCCTGGATAAGGGAATTGATCTTATCCCCTAATATCGGAGAGAAATCCCCTGTAAGACCTGTATACACCAGATTGACAAGGCCAGTTACAACCTGCTTACCAGCATTGTAGTTGTTCTGGAATTTTGTCTCGGCAAGCTTTATATCCTTTCTTGCCAGGGTCGTATCATTATCTATGCTGCTTTTCTGGGCTTCAGTTCTGGCTTTCTCACCAGCCATCTGTGAATTGCCCTGCAGTGAACCGTAATATGCGCTTCTGTCACGGCGTGGCATCATTGCCATAGTCCTGCCTCCTTACCAATTCCACTCTGATTTGTCCAGTTCATTCTTTTCTTCGAAATCATTCACTTCGCTGACAACACCTTCGGATTTGTCCAGGATAGACTGGGCGCTGCTTTCGAGATTCGCGATGATTGAATTCGCATAGGCCAGATTCTTCTCATAATTGGCAAGCGTCTTGTCATAGTCGTCGAGGAACTGCTGATTCTCTTCTGCAGCATCTGCTGCCTGGTCTCGAAACGAATCGAACGCAAACTGTGCCGCATCCACGTTGGTTTTGTATTTTGCTATGTTATTTTTGACGAGAGTCCTGTTTGAAAGCATCATCTTGGCGTAGGAGCCAATCATCTCGTCTCCAGCTTCCCTCTGAACTGATGCCCCTTCTGCGGATTCATTGAATTTCATATCAGAGCCAACAAAAGCCTTTATGGCATTCATGGTTCTTCTTGCAGCGCCCTTATATGCACCGACTACAGAGCCTGTAGCAGAGGCATAGATGTTCTCCACTGCCTGCTGCTGACGCTGGGATGTATATGATGTGAAGCCCTGCTGTATAAGGGCATCAAGCTCCAAAGCCGAAGAATCGCGGTATGCGGCAAGGTCGTTCTGGGCATTGGTGATGTTCGCCTGATTGAGCTGGTCCTGCGCAAGAAGCAGATTGTCTTCATCGCCTTCCCCTGCCAGCATCTGCTCATAATCCTCGAGATATTCCTCGCTTTCCACCTTCTGCTTCTTGAGGTCTTCGATAAGCCCTTCATAATAAGCGGCACTGTTCTCTGCGGATATCTTATCTCCCTCAATCTGCGACAGCTGCTGATTGTACTGGTCTAGGATGTCGATGTTGTCCAGATAGTTGTTGATATCGGCTTTCTGATTGTTTATATCAGCAACACCTATCCAGCTGAACGGATTAATGACACTGAAACCGGAAAGGATGGCGATACCTGTATTGAGATCATTTATCTTATCTGTAAGCTTGTCCTTATTGTTTCCAGAAGTGAAGCCTGCCATTTAAGCCTCCTGTATAGAGTGGTTGATAATCAGTGCGCATATGCAGAGCGGATACGGGTCATCCGAGAATATGACAATCCTGTCATCATCGACATTGGGACTTGTGCATGATGTTCTTCTGTCCCCTGTCCATAACTCCTCAAGCTCTCCGTACCTAAACTCTCCATAATTCCGGTAGAGCACCGGATGTGCATCGTCCGCTATATGATTCCTGTCAAATGCTCCTGAAGAAGTAGATGGCCGCATTGTGATTCTTCCGCCAAGAGAACGCGTGAGACGCAGGATAACAGATCTTACGACTCTGAGCGCGCTCTGTGATGTACCGTTTGCGGGGAGCTCGGAACGCAGTGTTCCGATAATCGATGTGTATCTGAGACCGGCAGATATGATAGCTTCTCCGTTTGCCTGCTGGAGAAACCTGTCATCAAGTGTCACGTATCCATTCCCGTCTGCCTTTGATGACAATGAAGCTGAGTATCTCATTCCGGAAACACTGTCCTGTATGGATTCAACCATCTCAACATCGCGCCCGGCAAGCTCTGGAAGGCATATGCGCTTATCATCATCAACATCAGGAGATATTGTGTAGCAGTCTATGTAAGGGACTCTGTATGAGGATGCATCCGGCACAAGTTCGAGTGTCTCTATGACTGCTTTTCCACCCCTGTTCATTACAAGGCAGAGTGTCGAATAGCGGTTTATATCGCTTTCCATTGCTTCTATCCAGAGGGGATGATCATTATCAGAGAATGTCATCACAGACCATGCAATCATTCCTATCGAATCAGAGAAGCTGCATGCAAGAAGATTGCCATCATTCGAAAGAACCCATATGACAGCAGGGCTCCCTTCGGTTATGCAGACTGTCTTGATTCCAGAACGCAGATAATCAGCAACAGGAGCGCTTATATCAACACCGGTGTACGATGAATACTGCATGCTGTAATTGAGTGCCATCAGGCTGTGTGAACCTATCCCTGCGAAGAACACATAGCTGTTGTATGCCACAGCTTTGCTTCCAGCGGCACCTAATGCCACTGCCTGCGAAAGGGAGAATGTGCTGAGTCCGTCCATAGGGATTGCTGAGAGCGCTGAACCACCGGTATATTGGTAAATAGACATCCCCGCACCAACAAGCATTGCCTGATGGGAAAGTGCCCAGCGTATCCTCGTGCCATACATATCGGACGACTGGAAAGAGATAGCACAGTCGGCGGTTGTCATATCCTCTTCACCCGGCGTCTCTTCTGTCTCGAGCTTCAGCGCGTGCCACTCCTCAAGAGTGAAATCGTTATAGCGGTATTCTCCTGTAGCAGCATCCATTGTCCTGGAGCCCCATATCATCAGAGGCTCATTGTCTGTGGACATAAGCCACCATCTTCCGCCATAGAACAGCTGCACTGATGGATAATCCCCTGCAGCATTGAATGTCTTGGCTATAGTCCAGTCATCGCCATCCTGCGGCGTCTCGGGTTTTGGAATTGCGGCTACAAACTGGATATCAGCAGGAGAGGCAAGAATAAGCAGGCCGCTGTCTGATTCAGGTTCCGAGACTGTCATCTTTGCTGGTTTGTATTTGCTATGGACTATGTAGATCTCTCCATTGTTGGAAGCAACAGACAGAGATTGCAGGTCTGCTGCAGCATATGAAGTGGAGACCTCATTGCTTGCAACCCTGCCATCCCTGTCGATGAGACGGGCACCTTTGTCCCAGAACTCAACCATGTATATCTCATCCTGGTCTTTCCAATAACGGAAAAAGACTGAGTCTGCAGACTTTGCAGCTGCTCCGAATTTTGTCCCATAGCGGCGATATACGCACGTAGGCGTATAGAGGACATTCTCTGCTATGGAGAGTCCTGAACTATATACAGATGAACCTACAGCTCCTTCCTGATTCGGAGAGATAAGCCCTCCGACGAAACTGTTCTGGATTGTCCTGTAAGGAGTAGCCATCAGTCATCCTCCCCGTCCGGATCTGTCCACCAGCCTGTTCCCCTGTCCTTCTGATAACGCTGAGCAACGGTCAGGGTAATTGCATTGCTAAGCTTTGCTGTGTATTCCTGCCTCAGCAGAGCTGCCAGATTACTGTCATGCGCTATAGGAGAAGCCAGAAGAGAAGCAAGACGATAAGAGACAAGAGTCTTCGCATATGGAGGCATCTCAGTCGGCGTTTCCGGGAGCCGCACATATTTCACTGCAACGCGGCATGCATCCGTACAGATGCATCCTTCAGAGAATTCCCATCGCATATCAGCTGGAATAGTCTCAACACGCAGTATCTTCGCGGCATTCACCGGAGAAGCATAGCAGAATCTGTAAAACGGGTGAGTCTTATCGAGTCTGGGGACTTCCTCTGTGATTGCGACATCATAGAAATCAAGGTCGGAATAGACATCCTCGATTGCCACTGGCAGCAGAGTATCGACATAGCTTGCTTCTGTTGTTCCGTCCTTCATCTTCTGCAGCTGATGCGATGAGACCATCGAAAGCGCTGCATTCGCTATATTCAGCCATTCCTTACCGTATTCCATGCTTTCCTTCTCTGGAAGCCGTCCTCCTCCGGAGAGGAGAAACGGCCATGTGTGTTCGATTATTCAAGCGGGGTTTTCCGCAAATTCAGATTGCGACTTCTGCAGGCCTATCAGACCGCAGACTTGCCTCCCATCTCAATGAAGGCTTTTACCTTGCCCGTTCCTGTTCCACCTACACGGAGATAGCGTGAGCAAGTGAGTGGCAGCTCAAGCTCAATCCTATCTCCATCGGCCATCGCGGATATCGTTGGATACCCACCGCCAAGCTTCGTTGTAGGGTTGTCAGAGGAACCTGAATACAAAGCGAGAGCCGCACTGCTTACGGCGCCATCTGCGACTATGACGAGCACAGCTTTCTCAAGATTCGAGAGATCCTGCTCTGCTACTTCAAAGTCGATTGTGTTTGCACTGTAAGCGGCAGCAGAAGAACCTAGTGTAATCAAGCCGAAGTTAAGTGTTGCATCGTTCATTCAAGAGCCTCCTTATACGACCTTTGTCTCATCGGATGAGATTGCATCCATTGTCAGGATAGGAATCTGCAGGAACTGTGTTACAGGCCCGTAGTTCTCAATCTCGACAGTTCTTACGTTAGAAGCCTCCTTGAGAACAAGAATCTCAATCAATGATTTGACATCAGTATTGCAATAAAGGAATCCTGTCCTGCCTCTGGATGGAAGCTTGTTCTTGATCTTGATGATCTGGGAAAGCAATGAAGAAGCATCTGTCGACCCAATATCGATATTGGCGATTCTCCAGAGAGAGTTCTCCGTACGTACGGAAAGGCCGAAATAGATCTTATAGTCTCTCTCAAATGCCCAGTACTCGCCGGAGCCGTCAACAGCCTCGACCTTGACCTTGCCCTGGTCTTCGGAACTGATTCCAGGAGTTGAATGCTTTGCATAGAGAAGCCTTGTTCCGAGATTGCCCCACTCGATGAGATAAGCAGATGAGAGATTAGTGCTTCCTGCGAAATCAACGACATTGGGGTCCGAAGCTTTTGCTCTCCTTGCCTGAAGGCCTGTATAGCCGGCAGCCGTCTTAGGAGTTCCCTCAAGCAGTACTTTGTTCCAGGAATTAGAGAAACCTGCAAGATTCATTGCATCCTCTGAGTTCCTCACAGCATCGAGGTCATCAACACCATCAAAAATCCTTGTGTCGACGTATGAGGCACCTTCGAAAGAGATTACCGGGTCAGATACCTTGTCTGCCTTGGATGAGAGATTCGGGATTCCTCCATTGATTGATGTTACTTTGCCTTCTCCCAGCTTAGTTGCTCTGAGCGTCTCATTGTAGAAGCCCTTGTTTGCAGGAGCTACAGCAGCTGTACGCAGGAGATCGTTCTGCTGGAGAAGCTCTCCGAGAAGCACTTCAGGATTCTCATACCCTGCTCTGTGATATGCTTCCAGGAGATTCATGCGATCTGTTGAAAAGGTTGCCATATTGTCCTTTTCCTCCTTGTTTTGATGTATGCATCCATCACATTTCCATAAGCCGAAGATTACGGTCCGCCATGAGCTCTCTTCTCTCTCCCGGTTTCCCCATGAGGTAGGAAAACGAAAAATGCCATAGCCAGACTGACTACGGCAATAATGAAAACACACTTGGCGGCATCTGTCGCGTTGCGGCGTTATGTTCGCTTTCCATGCTCCTCCTTGAACTTCTTCCAGGCATCCCCCGATGGGAAAAGAGGGCTAGGCTTCTCACCTGCTGAATCATCCTCTCCGGGCTCTTCCTGGATTTGTTTCTCAGGGTTCTGTGCAGAAGGAATCTCCTGTTCCTTTTCTGTCGTCAGTTCTTCGAAAATGTCATCTAAAAGTCCCATATGTCATCTCCTTCCTTCTTTGAATTTCTTCCAGTCTTCGCTGTAATTCATTCCTGTATTCGGCTCCTTTTTCTCTCCCGCGAAAGATGTCCCCCGGGGATTGACAGTACCGCCATGCTTCCTTGCATAAGCGGCAATGGCTTTTATCATCTGCGGATTGCCTGCAAGCCTTGAGGTATTCACAAGCTCATCAAGCCCAGTTTCTTTCAGAAATGAACTGTAACGTGCAATATCCTCGCTGGCGGCCTTTGTCCTGTCCATCTCCGCTGGATACACATCTTTGTAAAGAGCAGCCACCCTCTCCTGCTGGTGCTTGATATTGTCTCTTATCTCCAGCTTCTCTCTGAGAGCATTGGCCTTGTCAACAGAAGCAATCATGTTGCCGACGGCTTCGCCCTGACGTTCAGTGAGGAGCATCCTACGGCACCCTTTCCTGATTGCCGCTACAAGCTCTGGCTGGGTCTTCTCCACATCAGCAAGGTCTTCCATTCTGTATCCGCCGGGCTCATCGGGCACGCCGAGTTTCCTGGCAAACTCCTTAATCCCATCTGTATCACCCTTCTTCGGGACGATGATTGCCCTGTCCATGCCTTCCAGCTTTGTGTTTGCCTCGATAAGGGCATCAGCAAGCTCATCAAGCTTCTGATACTTGTAAAGAGACCTGTATGCTTCGCTCTTTGCCTTATCTCCCGGAAGCTGGGAAAAATATCCAGGAGCTTCCATAGGCTCTTGCTCTTCGGTCTGTGTCTCAGAGGAAGCAGCCTCTGGTGAAGTCCCCGGATTGTCTGAGGGCTGTTCTGGTGGCGTCGTTCCACCGCTTCCCGCTCCTCCGTCTTCCTGGAACATTGCAAATGGCACTCCCCATTTCCTAAATCTCATCATCTTCCTCCCTCCTGCCAGCGTTCATAGCAATGGCAGTATTGATTGCATATGCAAGTCCTTCCATATAGATTCCATTGCTGGCTGAATTCATGATTCCGCACCTTGAGAGAATCGTATTTGCCACGGCAATGCATTCCGGCTTTATCCGCTCTGGAATGTTTGAGAAGAATCCAAGCTGTGAAAGGATATCCGACAGGACTATCTGCCCATCAGTAGCCGAGAAGACACTCTGGTAAGCTTCTATCACCTGTTCATAAGAAAGAGCCATCTATTACCTCCTCAATCTCAGATCTGCATAGCGGCTGCCGTCTCCGCTGGTCTGCGGCACTGCGCCGCCACCCTCTGCTCCTGCTGCAGCCTGGTTCTGGTCCCTTGCAGCTCCGGAGAGTGCCTGAATCATTCTGGCATTGGAATCCTGCTGAGCCACTTTCTGCTCTTCTCTGAGCGCAGCAGCTTTTGCTTCGGCAGATGCTCTCTGCATCTGCTGTACATCCTCACTGCTTCTGATGATTCTTATATCAGCATCGGTCTTGTCCCTGACTGCTTCAGCATATGCCTGGAAATCTATATAAGGCAGAAGCTGGTCGGGAGCTATCTGGACATATGGCAGGAGCATTGACATTGCAGTCTGCGTAGGCTGTAGTTCAAGCTGTCTCTGAAGCTGATAGAGTGTTGATGTCATCTTGATCTCGACATCTTCCCCCACTTCTTCCGCAGCTTCTCCTGCGAACAGTCCTTCTCTGAGCATTACGCCGTGCATCCAGAGAATCAGCGGCGAGAAGAATTCATCCAGCAGGGAATCAAGGAAATCAGACATCATCCTCACCTGCTCATTCTGCAGTCCCTGTGCAAGCGTTGCTGTGTTCACATTTCCCTGATACTGGCTGAGCATAAGGAAGAAATCGACATAATAGACCTGCTTTGCTATCGCCTGAAGCTGAGCACGCATCTCATTCGTCCATGAAACGTCCTGTGCAAGCTGCAGCGGGGCAATATCCTGACCTGCTGGAACATCAACAAAGCCGCCAGGCTTTATGTCAGCAACGAATCCTGCAGTCTTCTTTATAGGCGGGTTCGTCATCAGCTGAGATGCATCAAGCTGGCTCTTCATCATTCTCTGGAGATTTCTGGCTGTAGTGATTACGGATTCACCTGGATATGAGGTTCCGTAAGCATCTCCATCCGGGGCTTCATCGAATGTGATGGCTGCAAAGCGCTTATCATCTGTCCCTGACTGATAGCATGGCCTGTTCTGTCCATCTTCCCATGCCATCTCAAGCCACTCTGTCTCAGGGAAGCCCTCTTCCTTGTTGAGCCCGAAAGCCTCTCTCCTGCAATAGAGCTCGATGAATCTGTAACATTTTGTGAAATCATCCTTGTTGTTCCAGAGCTGGGAAGAAAGCTTCTCCTCCCCAAAGGACTCTATGGCTTCAAGCCTTGTCATCCAGGAGACATGGAAAAGGGTGTCAATCTCATCGGTATATCTGTTTCTCATCAGATAGCAATCTCCGACCGCAAGCGTCCTGAAAAGGAATTTTCTGCTGTCTGGATTGTAATCGAGAAGCATTACCCCAGTACCGAAATCACCATAATTATGGAAGAAAGTCTTTGTTGTCTTGTAGAAACGTGTAGAGGCAAGCATATGCCTTATCTGAAGTGCTCTCTGCTGGAATATATAGCGCGTGTTATCATCACTGGCATTCTGAGGGTCTACTGGCGTAAGGGAGAAGAACGGAGATTGTGATGAGCAGGTATAGCTCTTAAGGCCTTTTGCGAATGAGTCCGAATACGACTTGATGGTTTCGTCGTACAGCTTATCTCGGCCAGGAAGCTTTCTGTATGCAGGCTCAGTGTCTACATCAAAGCTGATTCCGCGGGGCGATATCCATTTGGCGATATCCCTCCAGTCCCTTTCATATTTTTTACGTACATTCTTCAGCGCATTGAATGAACTGAGAATGATGTTGAATGTATTCTCTGTCATGACTCCTCCAAGCTTAAAGCCTTATCCTCTTGCTGTCGCGTTGCGGCGTTATGTTCATAAATCCCAATAGGGATCAATGCTGTACCCCCTTGCATTCCTGGCAAATGGAGCAGGATAGCCAAGGCCTCTTGTCTCGGGTTCGATGATGAGAGAGCTGTCCATATGCATGACATACCAGCAGGCCTGGATAATCATGGTTACGAAATCATCGTGGATATCCTCTGTAAGGTTCTCATACTTCACGTTATGCGTCTTCTCATTAACCTTGCCGACGAAAGCCTGAAGCTGCTGGAAGCATTCATCGCGGAAATCGATGTCCTCTGCGAACCGGATTCTCCCCTGCTGGAAGATGACCTGCGCCGCAGAGATCATGTCAATCTTCGGAACCTTGTATCCTGATACAGCACCGAACTTCTTAGAAAACTGCTCCCTTTTATTCTCGACCGCAGCAGTCTCTCCTGATGTGAATATAATCTTCACCGGGTCCAGCCCATGTGCCGTGTAAATGTCATAGACGGCCTCTCCTATTCCGGTTCCATCGATAAGCAAGACTGAGTTATCACCGAATGAAAGGGACTGCATCATCTCGCTCGTGAAGTCTCCAAGCTCCATATAGCTCATCCTGCGCTTGTCCAGGAAGCCTACATCGAGGAATGTGGCGACCCTTCTTTTCCCATCGCCGCCATCATAGAACTCAGGGGTAATCGTGAACGCTCCCGATGTGGTTGCATCCTGCTTCTTGCCGATATCCTGCGAAAGGATATGCCTAGTGAATGGCGTGAATATCTGGTCCTTCATCGCTTCCTCCTCTTCAGAAATACTTTCCGCCTGCAATCTTCTTCAGCTTCAATGCCTCTGGTGCCGGCATGGCAATACTTTCTCCGTTTGCCGCAAGGTCGAGACTTTCCACCCGTGACTCAGGGAAGAATGCCCTATCGAGATCTGCTCTGCGGAACACAGCATCGTTGCGGTCAACGAACTCTCCCAGGAACTCCTGCTGGTAGATGAGAGTGCCCTGCTGCCTCAGAATCTCGACCTGCTGCTCATAGCTCCTATGCTGAGGGCTGTATGCTCCAAAGATATTCTGTTCAGCCCTTATCCTGGAGAATCTCTCTTCGGGCATTGCCTCAAAAAGCCTTGTCGGATATCTCTCATCAACGCTCCAGGGAGCTCTTATCTCGAATTTCTCATACACTTCGCTATTAGCCCAGCAGTCATAGAAGAACCCCTGCTTGCCGAATGGAGTCGAGATGAGGATAAGCTCAAAATCCTCAGGAGATGCTGTCTGCATAGGGAGAACAGCTGAAGAATAAACGGTATCGGGCACACGGCTTGCCTCATCGACAAGGATGATATCAGGAGCCGAATAACCACGTGCAGCCTTATCGGTAGCAGTGACAACAACGATACGGCTTCCATTCGATAGCTGTACTTCGAACGCGCTGTTCTTGACGAGAGCAGGATATGATGGGTCTTTTGACATCAGCTCCTTTATCTTCAGCATGTCCTCATTGGCCTGTGCTCTTGTCGGAGCGATAACAAGAGAAAGCGACTTTGCCTTGAACTTGGCCTTGTGCGTAGGAATCACAGAGACGATTGTTGATTTTCCGCTCTGCCTTGCGCCATCGATGATCTTGAATTTTGCCCTGGACTCCAGAACCTTTATCTGCCAGTAATACGGATGGAAACCGCATGACGCAGCATAAGCAGAACGTGATAGCCCTGCCCTTAGATCTGAGAATGAAAACAGAAGCCCAGGATTCAATGACATTGCTAGAGAGTCTCCTCATCCAAGCTATCAAGCGTCTGGATAGCGGGATGCCCTTCTCCATTTGCTGTCTGTCCCTCTGCAGATGAGATTGCCTTTATAAGGGCTTCCAGTGCTTCCGGATACGGGGTAAGCGCACTCTGTATTATCCTCAAAAGCTCCTCAAGCCCGGCCCTGTATGAGTCATCACCATCCTTCTGGCTTAAAGAGTCTCTGGCAGTAATAAGAAGCTGCAGGTTCTTCCCCATGACTTCCATTGCCTTCAGGAGAACTATTCTCTGGTCAGCTTTTCTTGTTACCAGCCTCATCCCGGTTCTCTCGAACTCTGAGAAATGGCTGTCTATGACATCCTGGAGATTCTCCTTCACCCGGACTCTGGTTACTTTGCCTGGCGTGACTTCAACAAGCTTCGTGTAGATGACATAAACCTCATCAGCTCTCGGGTCCATAGCAAAGACATTTCGGTCCTCTGGATCGACTGCCCATTTCTCAAGCCCTTCAAGCATCTTGTCAACTCTCACGATATTCTGTGTGATCGCTGCAAGAAGCCCATCCGTGTCCCTGTAGGCAGAGAGCTTCATTATCTCCGGCAGGACCTTCTTTCGATATCTCTCGACAGACTGACGGTCTCTGAGCCCATAGCGTTTTGCAATGCTCTCATCCGAATACATCCCAGATGCGATATCCCTGATAATCAGCTGCTTATTCGGGTGGTGATCTATCGTAAATCTGCTCATAGCCAGTTCACCGCAATCCATTTCCTGCAGTGCGATATCAGGAAAGACAGCTGCGCTTTATCTGCATTCACATCAGGCACCTTGATGCCAAGAGCACCAGCAAATCGGAGCTCATAATCACCCTTTCTGTAAATTAACCTCACTTTTACCCTGTTTTCATTTTGCATCCAGATATAAGAATCCTGACTGATTGCTGTATGGGTATTCCCCTCCTCTGCAGCCCTTACCGGGTTATCATAAACATTCCTTTCCACGCGTAATGCCTCCTGTATTGCCAACCATCTCAAACAGAAAAATCCAGAGGAAATGGCTGCAGCATCTGGTACTATCCATACATCCATCAGACACCGAGCATTTCCCCTGTTCTGTCATCTCTGACCTCCGGCCAGTAGCGACCGGTCTCGCTATCGAATGAAAGCACGAAGGAATAAGGACAGTAAGACGGGATATCCAGAGTCACTGAATCCGGTACGGTATAAAGCTCCTTCCCGGAGGCTATGAGATACTTCACTGTCGAATACGACACATGCAGATCCCTTGCGCATTCCGAAACAGAATCGTAGCTTCTTACGAGCTTCCCGTTCCTGTAGACATCCACCGGCACCTGCGGGCTGATGAGCCTTCTTGCAACTTTCTCTATCGCCATTGTCCTATCCCTGATTCTCCTCTTTTTTCTTTCTCCCTTCGCTGAAGATCATTCCCATCTGCGGTCTGGCTATCTCATCCTTCCCAGATTCCCTTTGCAAGCCCATTGAGAAGCCTCTCGACTTCCCTCTCAGCTCTGCTGATTCCATCGGAAGATGGGATTCCCCATTTCTTCACAGTCTCACCGCCGATAGCGATTGTTATGACGATGGTCTCCGAATGGACGACTATTGTCGCCTTGACGCCTATCTCACCGGGGACCCTGAGCACATAGTTTGCCGGTCCTCCTTTGTTCCATCTCATGCCGTCTGGCTCTCCTTTCCCTTTCTCTTGTCCGTTCCAACCAGGTGGTAAGCCTCAGCCCCGTCACCTGACAGCCTGGAGTACGATGACTGCCCCAGAAGTCTCATTGCCTCGTCCTTGCCGCAGTTGCCAAGAACTACTGTCTGCCTCATCCATTCGTAGCGGTAGTCGATGAGATAAGTCAGGAGCATCCAGTCAGCTTCGCTGCCCTTTATCTTGTCGATCTCATCGATGAAAAGGTGGGCAGACTGCCCATAGCCCTCCCTGATGTACCGATACCAGTCGCCTTCTGTTGCCTTGACCTCGGAAAGGAGCTCTGCGCCTTTCACGATCTGGACCGTGCATGATGGGTCCTGCTGCTTCCAGAAGATTGCCAGTGCCCATGCAAGACGTGTCTTGCCTATCCCGTTGCCTCCCACGACGACACCGCTCTGTCCATCGCGGAGACGGCTGATGAAAGGTGCGCTGAAATCCTTCTCAAGCTCTGCGGCTCTGTATCTTTCGGGGACTGACTGCATGAAGAGCCTGAGCTTCGTCTTCAGTTCGTCGTTCTTCCTGCTGACATCATCGACCTTCAGCTCCTCGACATTCCTCCCGAGAAGAGAGGCAACACGCTCCGTACCCTTCTTCAGCTTCTCGAAATCAGCCATCGGGAAATCATCCAGGGATATTCCCTTTGCCTTGCATTCCCTGTCCACCATCTTCTGCCAGAATGGGGAGAGAGTGAGGTAGAACTGCCTGATCATATCGAGACCTCCTTCATCGCGTGGCTGTCGTATGAGCCATCGTAGTCACGGGGCCTGACACCTGCAGAATCTGCCCCCGATGAGCCGCAGAAGCCTCCAGGCTTCAGGTTCTCCTTTCCCGACCATTTGCGTGCTGCCGCCCTCCAGTCCCTGATAGCCCTTCCAAGCCCGTCAATCCATCCGACAGCTGCATAGTTGGACCAGAAGTCATCGGGATTGCCTTTCAGGCATTTGCCTCCGAAATAGCTTCTGACCTCCTCAAGGGTCGGTGCTACGAAGCTGGATGCAGCCTGGTTGCCAGGTGCGGGGGTTTCTCTTTTAGACGAACTCTCTTTAAGAGAGTGAGTCTTTTCTCTTTCCCTATCCTTACCTAACCTAACCTGTGGAAACACTTTGGAAACATCTTGGATACATTCTGTTTCCACTTTGTTTCCAAGCTCAGATTTGTTATCAGTGGAGCTTGTATCCAGATTGGAAACATCTTGGATACATTCTGCATCCATGCTTCCAACCTCTTCATTTTTCAGCCTGTATTCCTTTCTGCCATATACATTTACAAGCTCAACAAGATTCTTTTCCTCAAACTGGGATTCCTTGTATCTGTCCTTCTGTATCGTGTTGTTGGCGAACCAGTGGACTATGCATCCAACCCCTGAAGGGAAGAGAATCACATAGCCGTTTGTTACAAGCTCCATAAGATATGACTGCTTCGAGTCCACTGTCCTGATGATCTTGCGTGAAGCGAAGAAGCCATCATCATCCGCTCTCATCGAGAAGTGGAAGTACAGAAGCTGCGCTCCCTGCGACATGTCCAGGAAGCGGTCATCATCTATAAGGCTTATAGATACCATTCTTCTTTCTGCCATCAATCGCCATCCTTCATACCTGATGCGTGCCTTCGACGCCTCTCGCTTCTCTCTGCCTTGTACGTTCTCTGAGCCATACGACAGCCTCTTTCAGGTGAGATACAGCATATGCATTCTCGATACAAAGGAAGTCTCCCATGTTGAACTGCTCCAGCCTTGTAATGACCATGAGGAGAAGATCTTCATCGCAGACACCATTCACTCCGCATTCTTTGATAGGGCCCTGCTGGAAATGAATATTCTGAAGGATCTCCCCATCATCGGATCTCTTTACAACGAAATCATGGAATGCCGTCGCATTAAGTTCGGAAATATTACCGCCTTCAACGTACGTATACTTCGATGTGAACATCGGATTATCTATCCTTTCCATTTGTCTCTTCCTTCACCCCATCGTGGAGGTATGCATACTTCGGGCACCATGACGGGACACGGGCATGCCCTATCTGCTCTTCTCTGAATGCGCAGGTGATTCTATGCGAATCCTTATAGATAACTGATGAGACCATGTGCCGGCACTTGGTACAGCGCGTCGGCTCCTTGAATTCGAATACCATCACCATTCCTCCACTAGCTTGCCACAGGGACTTCCGTCCTCGAATTTCCAGAAGTCGAACAGCTCAACTTCGTCGAAGCCGTTCACCAGCCAGTGAGTGCTGTCATTGCCTTCTGCCCCTTCGTCGATGCACTCGAAGCAGGAGATCTGAAGTTCGACATATCGGGTGTTCTCCGGTCGGTTGTTGGTCTTTATTGTCCTTCCTCTCAGGCTTTTCCTGACTTCTGGGTCTGATAGGTCGAACGGCACATACTTCTTCACAGGCTCCGTCTTGCGGATGATGCAGGGATAGTAGCCGTAGCTTGTCTTAAAGATTCCTCTTCTATCGTTGAGGACCTCTTCCAGCTCGGCTACGTCTTTGGAGCCGTTGGCTTCTCGCAGCACTTCAAATGGGGAAGAATTGCCGTAATACTCCTTTCCAATCTCCACCCTCGGGTCGTCCGGGTCAATAATCACGTCTTTGTATGTGTATTCAGCCATTAGTTTCCTCCTTCTTTGAAAATGAAAGTCCGATATAATTTAAATCTTCCTCTGCACGGCGTAGTTGATACTTATGGATACCCATAAGCTTCCCAAGCTCCTCCTTTGTAAGTGTGAGCAAATCGTTGATAAAGAAATCTTCTTTGTTGAATTTTTCTCTATACTTCTCATAATCTTCCGGTGTTTTTGCTATATCAGCATCTAACCACCAAATAGGGCATTTCCCAGAAGCCAGCCCATCTTTGACATCAGCCTTCATGTTCGCAATAAGTTTCTCCCATGCATGCTCCTCGATTGTGGAAACCATGACTATATTTCTGTACCACGAGATTTTATATGCAAGGTCTGATATAGTCTTGCGGTTGATATCAAAATGTTGGATTAGCTCTCGTGCGTATGCATCCCCGTCGATACTGATAGGCTCTAGAGTCTCACTTTCCGATAGCTCATTATCAAACCAATAAAGAAGATCAATAAGCTTTTGCAGCTTATCAATGAATCTGTATGCAGAAATCGGGTTCATCATCGAAAAGGAAAATGGTGTTCGTTTGCTCATCACTCCACCTCCACGATGCACTTGCTGAAATCAATGTTGCCGTCAGCGTCTCTGTACTCAGAGAGGTTGAGTCCTCCTATGATGCTGTAGGCACCAAACCAACAAAGAGCTCTTGATTTACCGATTACAGACAGCCATCCTCCCACATCTTGTGTTGGTCTGTATTCTGGCTTCCCGCTCCATA
>CALXLB010000065.1 GCA_944389085.1 uncultured Spirochaetaceae bacterium | reverse complement strand
GCGCCTTTGTTTGCATCTAGACTTCTGATAGCTGGTAAAAGGTGGCAGTCTGCTGCCTCAGCTACAGATTATTTTCCTTCTTCTACCTAGCTAAGAGGAAATGTCCACAAAACGAATTACACTCCCGGAGCCTCTGGGACGCCAGCTTCTAACTTTTCTCCTTCATTCTGATGCTTTCAGCCCTCCCTGAGATGTTGCGTATGAGCTTCACTATCTGCATTGTCATATAAGGCTGCTCAATGACTGACATAGCCTAGGAATGGCAGGTACCTCCAGTCCCATTATCGCGTATTAGGATTGCTTTCTAGATGTATTTGTGTCTGTGACAAGGAAGGCGGGTAATCATCTGCCTCCAATCTTCAGTCATGGTCATTTCCATAGGCTGGATTATTCAAGGATCTCGAAATCTTTTTTCACATAGCATAAGTCTTCTTGTCTTTGATCATAAGTAATGCCGGTGAACGTGTATCTGCCTGGTGTATTGTTATCGTCCGCAAACAGAATTATAGAATCATATATTGTCCACCAAGAAGGAGTGTATGCAATTATATTATTATTTTCATCAGAAACGGTATAAGCGAGTATACCTCGAACCGGAAGATTGATGAATTTCGCATATACATCTGTTCGTGTGAATACTTTACCGAATTCAGGTGAACCTGAATATATGCTTATATTAAAATTGCTTTCTTGAGGCAGCGAACAGCAGAAATCCGCCTCTGTCTCATACAGTGTTTCAGATCTTGAATCATAAAGATAGACTTTAAAAGAGATTGTGCCTTCTCTTAATGGTATAAATGAATATCCTGAATCTATTGTGAATTTTTCTATAGAAGAAGGATCTTCTGGAATAAGAAAAACATCCAATTCAGCATAAGCGGAAAGAACATCTATTCGCAGGACGTTTTCGATATAAGGAATTAACTTATCAGCATATTTTAAATCGTATCCTGTATCGCAAAGTATCTTATATTCAGGGCTGTTGATTCTCGCTGTCTTCTCGCTTATTGGTATAGCTGCAGACCTGTCAATCTTATCCAGTTCTTCTAGAGATCTATAATTCTCATGGGTCGCAGACAGAGCAGCCATTGCTGTCATCAGGACTAAAGCTAAACCTACAATTTTCTTCATCAGAAAACCTCCATTTTCTTAAGTCTCTTTTCCAGCAGATGTTTTGTCAAGAATTCACACATAAGGCTCAAACCAATACCTTATGGTTTCATTCCTGTATTTCCTATGACAGCTTATTATGCACTCGATATCGATATCTCAATGAAATCAGTAACAGTTGATACGTCGCTCTGGGAAATCGCTGGTGGAACTGGAGTAACCATAGTTGACGGGGAGAATGTCAGATGGGAATCAATCGTTGATGGTATAAACACAGGACTCACGGGATATGAATATGTACTCAATGATGATGAATCTACAAAGGACAAGATACCTTTAGTCCTGGATTATTCATCTTTATGATGCTGTCAGGGGCCTTCCCTCTTTAAAAGGTCTTATTTCAGTCAGTGCATCAGGCAGGATGGAATATGGCATATACAGGCTGTATTCCATCTTTTTGTATTTCATAAGAGATTCTGCCTGTTCCCCGCATACAAAACCAGATATTCCAGTCAATATGATTGTAGTTTAAGGTTATAACCTTTCATCCGATGCTTCACCTAGAACAGAAGAAGTTTACAAATCCAGGAAGCATACGTGTCTATAAATTTCATCCACAATCTTGCTACCTCATCAAACTAAATCGCTACGAACAACCCAAAAGTTCAGTTCGTAGCGAAATAAGGATTAAAGATAGCTGACAGTTTCTTCCAGTTCTTTTCTCTTTTTCTGGTGTGTTTCTTTATTTTCCGCATATCCAAGATCGAGGAACATCAGTACTTCCTCATTTTCAGGAAGCCCAAGCAGCTTCTTGGCATCATCTGGATTGAAGAAATTGATCCAACAGCTATCTACACCCTCGTTTGCCGCCGCAAGCATCATATGAGTTGCCACAATTGATGCATCTTCTACACCTGAATCCCTCTTCTCTCCAGGATAGACAAAGACATTTGCCCTATCATAAGCGACAACAAGCACCGTCGAAGCTCCATAGCGGCAAGGTGTGAGCTTATCGATTTTTGCAAGTCCTTCTTCCGATTGCACTACATAGATATGCTGCTCCTGCAGATTCTTTGCTGTCGGTGCAAGCCTGCCAGCTTCAAGAATAGCAGTAAGCGCCTTCTGTTCTACCTGTCTATTGCTGTACTTCTTACAGGAGTATCTGTTTTTCACAACTTCTGAAAAATCCATTTCTGACCTCCTATCTAATAATAATATTGTTTTGGCAAAAGACAGATGCTATCGTCTGGAATATGCCACAGCACATAATTGTCAGAGAGTACGATCCAACATGGAAGGAGAAGTATGAGAAAGAGAAGAACATCATCTGTAAAATTGTGGGTGATAATCTTATAGGAATCTATCACATCGGAAGTACATCAGTTCCTTCTCTATCGGCAAAACCAGTAATAGACATCATGGTGACGGTACGCTCACTTAAACGCATAGATGACTGTACTTCAGAATTCATTAGTTCAGGCTATGAAGCACTAGGAGAATTCGGAATTCCGGGCAGACGATACTTCAGGAAAGGCGGAGATGAAAGAACACATCAGATTCATGTCTTTCAGGCAGAAGACAGAGATAATATCGAGCGTCATCTTGCTTTCCGTGATTTTCTGAGAACAAATGGGAAAGCAAGGGAAGAATATGCCGTCCTGAAAAAGGAACTTGCAATAAAGTTTCCATGGGATATCGAAAGCTACTCTGATGGAAAGGATGAATTTATCAAGAAAGCAGAAGCTGAAGCCCTCACTGTTTATGATCCAATATGGGACAGGCTTTATACAAAGGCAAGACTTGTTCAGAGAGAACGGATAATCTCTCCTTTCATTGAAATAGGTTCCGTTGCCGCTGCACTTATCACAGACAAAGGAAATATATACTGCGGCCTCTGTATTGATACAGCCTGTGCTCTTGGAATGTGTGCTGAACGCAACGCCATAAGCAGCATGCTCACAGCAGGAGAAAGCACAATCCTGAAAATTGCCATCGTCGATGCAGAAGGCAATACACTGCTTCCTTGCGGTGCATGTCAGGAGATGATGATGCAGCTGGGAAAAGAAAGCAAGAACATCGAGATACTAAAAAACCATGAACCGACTGAAACCATCACTTTGAAATCTCTTCAAAAAGATTGGTGGGGAACAAAAAGATTTTAAATAAAATAATTTATACTCCGTATTAGGATGTATATAAATCATATTACAAATCAGAATAACTGACATAAAATAGAATCAGATAATTTTTTCTGTCCTTTTCTTCCCTGTTACTTTAAACTTTATCTAAGGAGGCAATATGACAAACGACGAAATCTATGACTTCATCGGAGAACTTGCTATTGCTCTGTACTCAAAGAAGATACAGATCTCACTGGGTTCTCTCAGGGCCATCATGCTTGACAGAGGCAAAGACTATGTGAACAACAGAGGTATGGCTTCTGCTGTTTCCGCAGCATACAGAAGATGGAAAACAAAAGATCCGATCATCTATTACGCAATTGCCTATACCTATACAGACAAGGAAGGCAATCTTGCCTGGGATGAGAGCAAGCTGGATAAGTGAGGATAGGCCTGGGAAACCGGGCCTTTTCCATTTTCATCAAACATCCGTCGGTATGTGCAAAGCGCACATTGATTCATAGCAATATACTCTGCTCATGATTGAAAGAATTGCGGAAGAGCTTGCATCATTAGACTCAGTAAAAGCCATTGCATTATCAGGATCAAGGACAAGTGCAATCAAAGATAACAGCTCTGATTGGGATATCTATGTCTACTCAGCAGAGCGTGTCCCATTGGAAGAAAGGAAGAGAATCTTCTCTGCAGCAGCTGAATCAAGAATAGATTGTTCACCTTTCGAAGAAGGGGATGAAGTTGCCTTTTCAGATGGGACGGCACTGGACATCATGTATCGCTCAGTAGAATGGAGCGAATGGCAGGTTGAGGATGTATGGGAAAAACATAATGCCAGAGTCGGGTACACAACCTGCTTCATATACAATATCAGTACATCTGAAATCATCAAGGAAAATGATGGATGGTTCAGAGCGCTGCAGAAGAAAACACAGTCAGAGTATCCGGAAAGGTTAAGAGATAACATCATAAACAAGAATATGGATGTTCTCTGCGGCAGCGGTAGTTCAACCTTTCTCAAGCAGGCAGAACTCGCATACAAGCGTTCAGATATCGTAAGCCAGAGCCACAGGCTTTCTGCCATTCTTGCCTCATATTTCGATGTCCTTTTTGCTTATAACAGGGTTCTGCACCCTGGAGAGAAGAAACTGCAGAGATACGTACACCTTCTTTGCCCATCACTTCCGGTGTCATTCGATGAAGATATCGAAAGAGCAATACTAAGCGTTGGCCGGAATACGTATGTCAACTCTATAAAGACTCTGCTCTGTAATCTTTCATCTCTTCTGGGGAAATAGCTCTTACCACGCGGGCAGGAACACCACAGGCAACAGAAAAAGGAGGAATATCGTGAAGAACAACGCTTCCTGCCCCTATCACACTTCCACGTCCGATTGTGACACCGGGACCAACGAAGACAGAAGAAGCAAGCCAGACATCATCCTCTATCACAATGGGACTGTTCATCTGAAGCCCCTTGTGACGAAGTGCCGGGGCGACAGGATGCGTTGCCGTGGCAAGTGTGACGCTCGGTCCGATCATTACATTATTGCCGATGGTAATCGGTGCATCATCGACAAACGTACAGAGGAAGTTGATGTAGACATTGCTGCCTAGCTTCACTTTCATACCAGCCCAGTTGGCATAAAAAGGCTGCTCAATATATACAGAATCCCCGACAGAAGCAAACATCCTCTTCAGAAATTTTTCCTTGCCATCGGTATCATCAGGGCTGAGATTATTATATTCCCTAAGCAGGACCAGACGTTTCTTCTGCTCTTCCTGCAGTACAGAAACAGCGGGATCGTAGATAACCCCGCTGTCCATCTTCTTAAGAAGATTCTTGTCTATCACTCTTTTCCCTCGAGTGCATATGGAAGAAGCGAATAGAACTTAGAGCAGATCACGAGATCCTCAACTCTGTTGATCTCATTAGGAGCATGGGCCTGTGCCTCATCTCCTGGACCAAAACCGATTGCTGGAATCTTATGGCGGCCTGTAGTAGCAACAAGGTTTGTGGAGAATGTCCACTTATCGACAACAGGTTTCTTGCCAAAGAGATCTGTGTAATCCTTGATACCAGCCTGCACAAGAGGATGGCTCTCATCGAGCTTCCATGTCGGGAAGTAAAGCTCCTGGGAATACTTTGTTCCTGTCCATGCTGTCTTATCGTAATCTGGCATCTCTACGATAATCTCGCTCTCGGGATCTCCAGTTACCTTTGAGACATACTCCTTGACCTGGCTGATAGCGAGCTCTGCATCCTCACCCCATGTAAGACGGCGGTCACAGTAAAGCATAGCGTAATCAGGGACAGCACACTGTGAAGGTCCTTTGACATCAATCTGCGATACCGTGATAGTTCCCTTGCCGAGGAAGTTGTCATCATCGGGCTGCAGGTCTTTATTCAGCTGTTCGATTGCCAGTGCAGCTCTTGCAGCTTTATAGGCAGCAGACACACCGCGCTCCGGAGCAGATCCATGGCAGGAAATACCACGAAGGATTACCCTTATTTCCATTCTGCCTCTGTGTCCGCGATAAAGGCGGCAGCTTGTCGGTTCGGTAGAGACGATGAGATCCGGCTTGATACCCTCCTCTTCGATCATGTACTTCCGGCACATTCCATCGCAGTCCTCTTCCATGACTGTGAATGTGAAATAGATAGTATACTCGCCACCATATCCCAGTTCCTTGAGAATACGGCCTGCAGTGATCATGGAAGCAGCACCGCCTTTCTGATCTGAAGCACCACGGCCTTTTACAAGTCCATCTTCAATAGCACCTGAGAATGGATCGAAATCCCAGTTCTTGAGGTTTCCGACCTCAACAGTATCGATATGAGCATCGAAAGCAAGCTTCTTCGGACCATTACCAACACGGCCTACAACGGAACCCAGGCCTTCGATTTTCACCTCATCAAAGCCAGCTTCCTCACAGAGCTTGACTATAAGGCGGCAAACATCCTCCTCCTTAGAGCTATAGCTCTTTGTCTGCACAAGCTTGGAAAGGTTCTCAGCTGTGTAGTCACGGTACTTCTCTGCCAGTTCGATGATTCTGTCTTTAATCATTTGAAACTCCTTATGCCTTTATGCTGTCAGCCTTTGCCCAGACCCGCTCCGCAGCGCGCCTTGCTTCAGCGAATATACGTTCTTCATCCAATGCTGTGAAATGGTGGTTCTCATACACCAGACAGCCATTAATGATTGTCGATTCAACATTCTCCGAGCACATACCCCAGACAAAATGCGTTGCGGCATTCTCTGCCTTAAGCGGAGTCGGAGGATTATAGCTGAGTATGACAAGATCTGCTTTGTAACCTGGTTCAACACGTCCGAAGCGGCCACGGCCTCGGAATGCTGTCTCAAGAAGCTCATTGCCTCTGGAAAGGGCTGCAAGGTAATCAACGGGCCACCATGAACCGCCTGCATCCCTGTTTTTGAAGAAAGCGATCTTCAGCTCCTCGAACATGTTGCCACCACAGCCATCTGTACCTATGACGCTTTTCTTCACCTTATCCAGATATGGGAAATAACCTACATGATTATTCATGTTCGATCGTGCGTTATGTGCAAGGAACGAACCATGCTCATTGAGCATATCAACTTCCTTTTCCGATAATGCAACACCATGGACAAGCAGCGTCTT
>CALXLB010000064.1 GCA_944389085.1 uncultured Spirochaetaceae bacterium | reverse complement strand
GCTTTTCGCCCAGACAAGGAAGGATGATTGACGTAACCAACTTTCTTTCACAGCCACTATGGGTGTAAATGCTTGGATTACAGGTATTTATACCCTATTTTTGACTAATTCCATCCCAAAAGACGGGTTATGGGTAATCGTCAATATTGAAGATGGAGGGGAGGCCTGAAATTGTAAATGTACCTTCAGCCTCTCTTTTTCCTCCCTTCCCACAATATATAGATAAGCGTATAGAAAGCCATAATCCCAGAAACTATTGGTGCGATCATTCCCAGCATGCCAAGGTCAGTTCCGAATTCTCGTCCGAAGAACCATACCATCGGGATCCGCAGGACCAGTGCTCCGAACGTGCAGCTTATCATTGTCCAGAGTGTCTTCTGCCGTCCATTCAGATAACCATTGAGAGTGAAGACCAGTGCAGTTGCAATATAGTCATAGCTGGCAGCACGGAAGTAGGGGATTCCCTCTTTGATGACTCCTTCATTTTTTGTGAAGACTCCGATCATTGTCTCTGGGGAGAGCTGCGCCCAGAGCCAGAAGAGGATTGAGATGCCAAGGGCAAATGAAAGTGCGATCCATAGAGATGTTCTTGCCCTTTTCGGTTTTCCCCTGCCAAGGTTCTGCGCTGTGATTGCCGCTAATGCGTTTGCCATTGATGTTGCGCTGAGCATTGCAAAGACGTCATATTTTGCTCCGACTCCGACGACTGCTGCACCATAGACACCTGCAGAATTCATCATCATTGTCAGGTAGAGAAAGGAAATTCTTACCGCAAGTTCCTGAAATGAGATAGGTATGCCGACTTTGCCAAGCTGTTTTGTAATCTCCGCATCCGGTGTGAATGACTTCAGGCGGAAATCGAAGATGAAATGCATCCGTCTGAGATATGAAACAGCAATGAGCATACTTGCAGCCTGTGATATCACGGTGGCAAGTGCGACGCCGCTGACTCCCAGGCCAAGAGAGCCTGTGAAGATGAAATCCAGAATTATGTTAAGCACACATGCAATCGCTACAAAGATCATAGGCCGGGTGGAATCACCATAGCCGCGGAGAATGGCTGAAATAGCATTGTACATGCAGATGAAGAAGTTTCCCATCGTGCATATGGTCACATAGATCATAGTCTCACTGAATGATTCCTGCGGCGTGTGCAGCAGCGAGAGAATCCTGCTGTTGAATATAAGCATGAGGATGGTGATGATGGCAGAGAATACTGCGAAGACTGTAAGCGTCGTGCCGATGGTCTTCTTCACTTTCTCGTAATTCTTCTCGCCCATATAGCTGCCGATGATAATCGTTGAACCAAGTGTGAGTCCTGTCATCAGGCTTGTGACAATCTGTGTGACCTGAGTGCCTGTGGAGACAGCCGCGACACTTTCAGCCTGGCAGAATCTTCCGACTACAAAGAGATCCACGGCTCCGTACAGGGATTGGAGTATGTTCGCAAGAAGGAAAGGAACAGCGAAACGGAAAAGCGTCGGTGTTATTGGTCCTTCTGATAAATCTAAAGCTTTCATGCATGAAGATGAAACACATCATTTTCCATTGGTCAAGAATTACATAATGCTGCTCTGCAATATTTCTTGATTAAATTTTGATTTGAAAATTAATATTCCATATTCGGATTTTTAATTTCGAATAAATATATATAAAATATCATATCCCAATTCCTTTGGAAACGGAGTAGAATAGAACGGTAAGGAAAACAAAAGGCTCCTGTTCTGGAGCCTTGAAAGCGACTGAGGGGAATCGGACCCCCTTCTTATGCTTGGGAAGCATAGGTAATAACCATTATACGACAGTCGCATTTGTGGGTAGCATACTCGCTTTTCCTGTTATACGCAAGTTGTTTTCGGAGAGGTTTAAGTGAACGAAACTGAGAGAATTGAACATTACAGGAAGATGACGGAGACTCCGGTTGAACGTCTTATCACACGTCTTGCTGTTCCTACGATAATCAGCATGCTGGTCTCAGCAATATATAATACTGCAGACACTTTCTTTGTCTCTCAGCTGGGGACAAGTGCCGCAGGTGCGGTCGGCATAGTCTTTTCAATCATGGCAATCATCCAGGCAATCGGTTTCACCATTGGAATGGGCGCGGGCAGCATTCTGTCCAGACAGCTTGGTGCGAAGCAGGACAGGGAGGCGACGGAGACTGCAAGCTCAGGGTTTGCGCTTGCTCTCATTCTTTCAATACTGCTTGCTGTTTTTGGTATATTGTTCAGACCAGCTCTGATGCGGCTTCTGGGTGCGACAGAGACGATACTTCCTTATGCCGAGGCTTATGCCCAGTATATTTTCCTTGGTGCACCTGTGATGTGCTGCTCTTTTGTGATGAATAACTATCTCAGGGCAGAAGGAAAGGCAGTTTATGGAATGGTGGGAATCACCGCAGGTGGAATCCTCAATATCCTGCTGGACCCGCTTTTCATCTTCACCTTCGGGTTTGGTACGGCAGGTGCTGCTATGGCTACTGCATTGAGCCAGCTGATAAGCTTCTGCATTCTGCTTTCTTTCTTCCTCAGAGGAAAAAGCAGTGTACGTATCAGGCTTTCTGCTGTTTCAGCAAAAGCCAGACTTTATCTCAGAATCATAACAACAGGCCTTCCGACACTGTTCAGGCAGGGGCTGGCAAGCATTGCGAATGTGGCACTCAATGTAGCTGCTGCTGGGTTCGGCGATGCCGCTGTTGCTGCAATGAGTATTGCAGGCCGTATAAATATGCTGGCATTCTCGGCAATGCTTGGTTTCGGGCAGGGGTATCAGCCGGTGGCTTCTTTCAATTATGGTGCGAAGCTGTATGGAAGAGTCAGGAAAGCCACTGCTTTCACGGCGGTTGCCGGTACTGTAATCATGTTGTTTGTCGGCCTGATCTGCTTTATCTTTGCCCCTCAGGTTATAGGTGCGTTCCGTGCCGATGATGCTCTTGTAATGGAGATAGGTATCAAAGCACTGCGTTTCCAGATGCTGCTGATACCTCTTACAGGGCTTGTGACAGCTACGAATATGGGGCTGCAGTCTACTGGGAATTCAGCTCCGGCTACGGTTCTCTCGATGCTGCGCCAGGGAATCTTCTTCCTGCCTCTGATCTTCATTCTTCCTCCTCTTTGGGGTGTGGATGGTGTGATTGCCTCCCAGCCTCTCTCAGATGCGCTTTCCTTTGCAGTGGCGGTTTTCTTCTTCATTTCATTCATGAAAACGCTGAAGGCAAAAGCTGCAGATGAAGAAAGTAAGCTAGGCTGATAATATTATCTGCTACCGATGCTGGTCCGATGGTTTCTTCTATATATCTTCTTGTTTTTAAATAAGTTGAGTAAAAAGGAAGCCTTTCTTACTAACTTCGCGATTCTTTCTTGGAAAATCATCGTTTGTTAGTGCTATAATCTAGCTTATGGAAATCAGGAAAATTAAAGGTGTGGTCAAGGACTACGCATGGGGTAACAGCGATTTCATTCCATCGCTGATCGGAGGGGCCACGGGTAAGCCACAGGCGGAGCTCTGGCTTGGAACTCATCCTTCTGGGGATGCTGATATAGAAGGGGATGGAAAGCTTTCTGCTCTTGTAAGAGATGATGTCTCCTATCTGGGGGGAAAGGCCTGGAAGAAATATGGAGGAAGGCTTCCTCTCCTGATGAAAGTGCTTGCCATCCAGCGTCCTCTTTCCCTGCAGTGCCATCCAAATAAAGAACAGGCAGTCAAAGGATGGAAGAGGGAGGAAGAGGCCAGAAAAGAAGGTCTTGCTGTTTCCTATCAGGATGATAACGAGAAGTGCGAGATGATTCTTGCGCTCTCTCCGATTACAGCGCTTTGCGGTTTCCGTGATCTTGAAGTGATCAAGGCAGATCTTGCTGCTGTTGTTCCTGTTGCATTCATCAGAACATTGAAAGCTCTTTCTGATAGCATTGAAAATCTTTTCATGTCGCTTTTTGCGCTTCCTGAAGAGGAAAAGACTGCAATACTGAAGGAGCTGAAAGAGTCGCTTTCCTCTTCCGCATCTGAAGAGTGGGAAGGCCTTTTCCTTACAAGGAAAGGTATCGCGATGGAATGCCTTACAGAGTATCCTGATGATATAGGGTGTCTCTTCCCTTATCTGATGAATGTCGTCCATCTCCAGATCGGAGAAGCCATGCCTATTACTCCTGGAACACTGCACGCATATGTCTTCGGCAATGGTGTCGAGCTGATGAATGATTCTGATAATGTTCTCCGTGGCGGTCTTACCAAGAAGAGAATGGATCTTCCGGAATTGAGAAGCATAATGAGATTCGAGAAGCTCGATGTGCAGAAATGCTCGGCTGTGAAAGATGGGTATGGCCGTATCGCTTTTTCTTCTCCATCTCCTGATTTCGCTCTCATTTCCGTCCCCTCCGGAACATATGAGATAAAAAAGGATCCGATTGCTGTCATCCTTGTCACAGAGGGCTGTGTACGCTTCCTGTCTAAAGGAGAGAGCCTGCAGCTTGAGAAGGGCGAGGCTGCTGTAATCCCAGCTGGACTGGAATATACGATGACAGTAAGAGGAACGGCGTATATGTCTGAGGTACCAGATGCTTAACAGACGCAGAATTGATTTGATACTTGAACGGGAAATCATCGAAGCTATGGGATGCACAGAGCCTGCAGCTGCTGCCCTTGCCGGTGCGAAGGCTGCTGAGCTGTTCGGCATGAGACCAGAACATGGTGTGGCTGTTGTTTCTCCCAATATGATGAAGAATGCGATGGGTGTGACAATTCCCAATTCCAGCCTTCATGGTATAAAGGCCGCTGTCACTCTTGGTATTGCTATCAGGGATTCTTCTGCCGGTCTTTCAGTGCTTTCCACAGTCACAGATAAGGAAAGATCTGAGGCTGAGACATTCCCGCTGGAAGTGAGGATTGATGAATCGGCTCCATCTCTTTACGTGAAAGTCATGGTTTATGGCGCGGGCCATTCAGCTTCTGCTGTCATTTCAGGAGAGCACGACAGGTTCACATCATTGGAACTCGACGGAAGAGCATTGCCTGATGCTCCGATGTTTTTCCCTGAGTGCAAATCATTCTCTGAGGATGATTTCCTGGCTACACTTACTATCGGTGATGTGCTGGAATATGCCTCTGATCTTTCTCCTGTCATTGTTTCCTTGCTGAAGAAGGCTGTTGATAAGAATAAGGCTATCAGCAATGCCGGACTTACAGAGGAATGGGGACTCTCAGTCGGCAGGCTGATGAATGAGAATGTGAAAGGAACGCCTTCCACACTGGATGAGGCAATGAGAAAGGCTGCTGCCGCTGCTGCCGCAGGTTCCGATGCAAGAATGGCAGGATCTGCTCTGCCTGTGATGATCAACTCGGGTTCTGGTAATCAGGGAATCACTGTTACAGTTCCTGTTGCTGTTGTCGCAGAGTATCTGAAGAAAAGCGAGAGCGAGATGATTGCTGCAGTCTCTATCAGTGAGCTGATAGGGATTATCCTGACAAGTCATAAAGACAGGCTTTCAGCGCTCTGCGGAGCCTTTACGGCAGCAATTGGCACATCCTGCGCTTATGCATGGCTTCTAGGCGGAGATGTCTCAACCCTCGATGCGACTATAAACAACATGGTTGGAAATCTTTCCGGTATCATCTGTGATGGAGCCAAAGACACTTGTGCTCTGAAAATCTATTCTTCTCTGATTGCAGCTTCTGTTGCTGTCGAATTAGCTCTATGTGGCAAGCATGCTGGTGGAGAGGCTGGAATCGTCGGAGATGACTCGCTCGCATCGATAGACCATCTGACACGAATCTCCCATGAAGGCATGCAACAGACGAACCGCACCATTCTCCAGATTATGCCGGAAAAGAACCACAGATATATATTGC
>CALXLB010000063.1 GCA_944389085.1 uncultured Spirochaetaceae bacterium | reverse complement strand
GCAACAGTCCTGAGGTATTCATGGTCATCTGCATTCTCGAATCCGACCTGCACTGTATTGTGATCGACATAGCTTACAGCCAGCTCGTTCCTGACTCTATCGAGACCCAATGACTCGAACTCGAGGTATGCCATCGTTCCTGTAGCATCCTGAGTAAGCGTCTGATCAATTCTGATGGAAATACTCTCGCCTTGTTTAAGATTTCCTTTAACCAGATGTGCTGAGAGTATTTTGTAGCACTGTGTCTGTCCCATATGCTCTCCTTGGCACCCATTATAGAAAATAGAGGGAAGATTGACCACGGCAAGTGCAAATGATAGGCTTTTCATTCATGGAGAAGCTTCTAGATAACATCCCGCTTCTGTCTGCGGCCTTTGCATTCGTTCTTGCACAGTTCTTAAAGCCTGTAATCAGTCTATATCTGGGCAATGGCTGGAAATGGCGGTATCTGACCACAACAGGAGGGATGCCTTCATCACACTCTGCAGCCGCTGCGGCTCTGACAGTCAGCGTAGGCATGACCCGAGGCATCTCCAGTACGGAGTTCGCTATCTGCGTCTTCCTCAGTCTTGTAATAATGAATGACGCGATGAATGTACGCTATGAAACGGGAAAGCAGGCGGAAGTACTCAACAGGTGGTCCGAGATTCTCTCAGCCCTGCACACAAATGGCCAGTTCTCTCCTACATCATTCAAAACTATGATAGGCCACTCTGCCATTCAGGTAATCGCTGGAGCAATACTTGGTTTAGGAGTGGGCAGTCTGCATACATATCTGAGGGTATTCCATGGCTAAAGAGAGAATCACATTCGATGATTTCTACCAAGCTCAATATGGAGAGAGGTGGAAAACGCTCAAAGCTGCCATGCTAAGCCAGGAGGAAGATAAAACAACCATTCCGGGCCTGCTTGCTCCATATTACATGGACAGGACTTCAATAGAGACTGCGAATCTTCTGCCACTTGATGAAGCTGAGGATGTTCTCGACATGTGTGCCGCACCTGGAGGAAAGACGATTGTCCTTCTCACAAGGCTTCAGGGAAAAGCATCTCTCGTTTCCAATGACAGATCTGCAGATAGAAGAGAGAGAATGCGAAGAGCTGTATCGCAAAGCGTACCTTCATCTTTTCTCAGCCGCTGGAAGATAACAGGCCACGATGCCTCCAGATGGGGGTTGTACGAGAAAGAAGCATACGATGCTATTCTCCTGGATGCACCTTGTTCTTCGGAACGCCATGTAATCCAGAGCGCAGAGCACCTGCAGGATTGGTCCCCTTCCCGCCCTAAAAGGCTGCAAGCATTGCAATATACAATGTTCACATCCGCGATGCTGGCCCTCAGAAGCGGAGGATATCTCCTTTACTCCACTTGTTCTATCAACCGTGCAGAGGATGATGGGATTGTCAGCCGATTCATGACAAAACATCCAGAAGAAGCGGAAGAAATCCCCGTTTCTCTTGAATATGGAGAGAATCTTGATTATGGTTCTCTCGTACTTCCAGATAAAAGCAGAGGACGTGGTCCCATGTATGCTGTCCTCCTGAGAAAAATATGACAAGATGTGCAATTACTGAATGCAGAGATTATACGGAAAAGGAGCTGGATTCAGCTCTCCTGAGAATTATAGAGAATACGGAATTTCCAGAGGTAAATGGAAAAACAGTTCTTGTTAAACCCAACATCCTCTCCGATGCGCCACGGGAAAAAGCCATTACAACAGATAGCAGAGCCCTCTCTGCTCTTCTGCGATATATAAGGGAGAAAGGCGCAAGCAAGATTATCGTCGGAGACTCTCCGGGAACGCAGACTGGAAAACTTTCAGCCAGACTTTCAGGCATCGAAGAGGCTATCAGAGAAAACGGAGCTGTACTGTCCGACTTCAGAGAAGAGAACAGAGTCCATTCAATAGATGGCTTGAATCTACCTATGGCTTCCGCTCTCGATGAAGCAGATATTGTACTCTCTTTTGCCAAATTCAAAACCCATCAGCTGATGAGTGCTACCGGCTCTGTGAAGAATATGTTCGGAACAATCCCTGGTCTGAATAAGAGCCCGCTCCATTTCAGATACAGGACCCCTGAATCTTTCGCAGCCTTTCTTATGAAAATCTATCAGGAATGCCATGTCGACTATGCATTCATCGATGCCGTTATCGGAATGGAAGGCCCCGGACCAGGAAGCGGAACACCACGGCACATAGGCTTATTGATGGGATCTGCAAATGGTTATGCCCTGGACAGAGCAGAGGCAATGATCATGGGGTATGCAAGCGTTCCTCTCATCGAAACTGCGGAAAAGATACAGCCAGGAATCAGTGAGGCATCATTTCCTCTTCTCCATCCATCCTCTTTAATCATAAAGGACTACATCAGAATAGGAGAAGGAAAGAAAGGCACATTCCGATCCCTTGTCATCGGAACCGTGCTGAACTTCTTCAGAAGAAGCAGTACAGATTCAAGACCACGACCATCCTTTGATATATCAAAATGCAAAGCATGCTCACGTTGTGTAAATGTCTGTCCCGCAAAAGCACTGAAGATTGCTGATGGCCATGTAGTATTTGAAAAAAAGAAATGCATCAAATGCTACTGCTGTCATGAAATGTGTCCTTTTGATGCAATTAAAATCAAATAATACAAGGAATTAGTTTTTATACAAGTTATTCAGCAAGCCCCAAGATAGCAAAACCGACCACGCCGGATTCATTTTCAATTTCCGATTTCGGATCTCTGGTTGCCTGCCATGCTGCTCAATTCAGTGGTGCCTATGGTCAATAGCACTGAAGCATGAGCCAGGCATTCTCAAAACGGCATGCATGGAAATCCTCAGCAGGCAAGAAGAAATATATCCTGCCGCAATCCCCGAACATAAGGGAAAAATCCTCGGTCTCTACCATATCAAGCTGAAAAAGAAGCCTCCAGCTACTTGCATGATCCCGCGCATCCGCAATCTCCTCTTCTGTAATATCATCCCATCCACAGCCCAGGAAGGACCCTCTTGTTATAAGCTCACATTCAAAAGCCATGCTTCCTTGTATTATGTCAGGCCAGCCGAGAAGCTTTGAACCTGTATTCTGATCAGAATAAGGATTGCATTCCTGTTCCAATCCGAACTCATAGCAATCCTCAGGATCCGGTAAAGACGGCAGCTTCTGCATACCGATGTGGAGCATAGGATATTGTCTCTCCAAAGGAAGATCATCTGGAAAACACCCCTCTGATAGAGCTGAAGCATCTTCAAACCAGAAGACTCTTGCACATCCAGCATCGGATGGAGAATACCCCCATCTCATCGACTCAGTCTCATAGAAGAACGAGAGTACACCATGATCCGGAAGCATATGGTCATCATCATATTGCCGTAGAACACTGCAATCAAACTGAGCAATAAATGCAAGAGGGACGGATTGGTATCCTTCTCCAGAACAGAAACGTGGCCATTCAAAATCTTCAGGAATATCAGGGCGACCACCGAACCGGCTTCCTCCCTTCCGATACTGCACCTTCCCGGAAATATCAAGATTTATGCTGTTTCTCTGCAAAGACATCGCATCCTCCGTTACCTATCTATGGTATCGCCAAGTATGTCAAGAAGATACATAAGCTGAAGGATTGCATTCGGATAAGCTCCATACTTCCCCGCATTCCTCATTCTGCGGCTCATGCTCCAAAGACTGCCATGAAGTTCAGATACCAGGATTGTCCGGCGTGAATCCATGTCTATGACGGATTTATCTCTCCTCTTAAGGGCCATACCACGCACGAAAAGGACTCTGGCGCGTGTATCCCTCCTGCGTTTCATATACCTGGCATAAAGACTGCCAAAATAGAATACCTCAAGGACCGTGAACAGAACGGTCATGGCATAATCCGTAAGATCAGGCACATGCCCTTCAGCAAACCGAGTGTAAACCAGATACACTATCAGCAGAAGATTCGTGAGAAGATCGCCATGGTCAAGTATCCATCCAATCGCAGTCTCGGCAATGACAGAGGCTTTCACAGGCTTAAGACCTATCAGTCGGCTGTTCTCGAAGCTCTCGGTAGCCTCATTCCTGAATTCGCAGATATCGATGAAATCATCAGAGAGGATATTCTTAAGCAGTATATTGAAGTGAAGACGCATACTGCCTGCAGCATCACTGCCAATCCTGTCCCTGATTCCAAGAACCGAGATTCCATAGTAGATCCAGTTGGCTGAGAAATGCGAGGAATTCAGCTCCGCTATGGTCTCTCTTTCTATCTCGCTGGTATAGTCAAGGCGGATAAAATCCTCTTCGCCCTCAGCAGGAACCACAAGAGAAGGAAGATCTTCATATACGCTGTTGCGATAGAATGTAACGAAATTATCCCTGAACTCGGTCTGCCCGTTGGCTGAGCAGTAGCCGGTATTGCTGTCAATCGAACTGCCATCACGTACAGCCGCGATAAGACAGCCATCATGGGAGACGAGATTCGCACTTACGGCAATGGTATTCGAATTAATTGATTGCTGAAGATATCTATTGATAAGGCCGACCAGCGTTCTGGCATGGGATTGCCTGCCTATAGGATTATTGTCATACGACATGACCGAATTCATCCTCGTATATTCTGCCCGCCTCACAGAACGGACTGCGTCAGCTATTGCAGAACCATGTCCGAGAAGGCGATGCCTGAGAAGCGGGTGCAAGATATTGCTGCCATTATCGAAGGCATCAAGCGTCGCGAACGTTGTCCGACCGACCTTAAGCTTCATGACCCTTATGCTGTTGTTCCCATCTTCAGAGGAGGACGGTACATCGATTCTCATCAGCCTGGATATCACGCCGGAATAATAGCCAGCGCGACCTAGCATACGCACCTTGATGAATTCATTCACTGTATTATTGTAGAACGAGCCAAAGGGAATCATCCCTTCCCTCTTCTTTGCGGAAATCATCATATCAGAAGAGATATACACGGAGGAAAGCATATCAATGATTACATCCGATGGTCCGCCTATCAGGCTGAACTCCATCCGGCCATTCTCCTTAGTGATAATTGAGAATGTCACGGAAGGGACGAAGATATCAGGAGCAGATCCGGTTATTTTCCGAAGGATTTCCAAGGTATCGCTGTCAGCTACCCTGAACACAAATCCAAAATGGCTAGCCATCCGGATAACAGTATAGATGAAAAACTCCTCCATCCAAGGATAGTCAGATGGCTCTACCGGACTGGGGAATACCCAGTTGTAATGGGATTTATACCTGCTGAGGAAGGAAATGAGCGTGCGGATGTTCCTGAATGCTCCTCTTTGGATCATCGCCTTTATATTCTCTGCGGTAAAGGTAGGAGCGATACCATGGTAGAATTCCCCTTCCGGGATATCAGGGATATCCATCGCGATATCATATGCCTCCCCGTTATCTTCAGCCTCTGCCCATGAGCCGATTGAGAGGACGCAATCCTTATCCGGCCTCTGGTATTGCCCTACAACAGAGCATTTATGCCTCTGCGTCGTTGATATGAATCTGATGAAATTGACCCCTGAATCCCCGGATTCTTCCTCATACAATGCCAAGCTTTCGTTTATAGCCCTTATCTCATAGTCATAGAACATATGCCCACCTCAGTACCATTCTAAGGCATTATTCCCAGCATCACCTATTTTTATCTCATGATATTAACTGGACACCATGCTGCATCAAGACAAACCAAAGGCTGTCTCCGTACGAAAAAGGTTACCGCAATGTATCAAACGGCTCAGAGATAAGCATCATATCTGCCATTATCTTCGTCGAATGCAGGAACATAATACTGTTCTATCTCCGTTCGATAGCCTTCAAGCCTGCCTTGGAAATAAGCTATGGCAACCTCTTTTGCCAATCGTGAAGAGCCAAGCCTTGCACCAAGAAGCGCAAACATATCTGCAGAATCTGAGTCAACACAGGGATAGCCGTCTCTGGCCATCGAGAAAAGCTTCTCATATGCAGAGCTGCTGTAAAGATGCGATGCTTTAAGATACCATTCATATGCTCTCTGATCATCCTCAGCTATTCCATACAAACCATTGAAATATATATCCCCTAACATCTCCGCTGCAGAAAAAGATCCCATGCCTGCGGCCCTCTCAAGTTCCGGAATCAGGAAAACGCGTCTTGTGTACTGCTCGTATTGGGAAACGGAGTCATAATCCTCAACAGATTCCATGGCTTTCAGGAAAAGGCACTGGGAGGACCTATTGGCCGCTCCATCATCCAGAGCTTCCAGATAAACCTTACGATCTATGATGTTTCCACCATCATCGACAGAAAAGGCAACTGCCCTATCAAGCCAAGATGAAATAGAACCCAGCTCTGCAGCCTTTGCATAATCAGCCTTTGCATCACAGATGGATGAGAGCGCCTGGCATGCCCAGCCCCTTAGCCGGTAAAGGAAAGGATCTTCCCCATCCTCCTTTATCATGCAATCCAGCATCCTCTTAGCGCTTTCAGGATCTTCTGCTACTCCGTATGAGCCGAAGATCATATCCTGCAGCTGGATATGCCTGGCAAAGCCGCTGCCTTCTTCAAGAGCCTTCTGGAGAAGATCATCAGCCTTTTCCCTGTCAGCTATTCCTGTATCACCGAACCGGTACATGAGCGAAGCGGCAGCCAACGCATCTGCAATACCTTTTTCATAAGCCCTAGCGAATGCAGACAAGGCAATGCTGACAGATCCGGAATCAGGACGGACATAATAGTGGTAGCGTCCAAGCGCGTAGAGAGCATATGCATTGTCTTTTTCCGCCGAAATCCTGAGCTTTTCGATCGTATCATCAGAGAGAAAGAAAAGATTCTCACCGGCTTCTGCCGACCATAGGAAATACCTGATTGCGAGCGAAGGAATTAAGCTCTCCTGTCCACTGAGGAAGTTCTGGATAAGCGCATTGAACGAACCATGACGAAACGCCTTTGCGTAATCAAAAGGAATGTGATAAGCAATGGACACCAACCCAATCTCGATCCTTGCAGATTCCTGGACATATCCGTTAGGAACGAGAAAACGCTTGATTCCAGCAGGCTCCCATCCTACCCTGCAAGTATGCTTCTTCCCTTCATATGATAGTTCAAGCGTCTCTCCATCATAATATTCAACAACTGGGGCTCTCCCATCGAATTCCCAAAACGGAAAATACTCACCTTCCACTAT
>CALXLB010000062.1 GCA_944389085.1 uncultured Spirochaetaceae bacterium | reverse complement strand
GTAAGGTGAAGATTTCGCTTTCATTCAGCGAAGTGCTTTCCACTGTCAGGCATGAAGGTGCTCATCTGAGGGCCATCGGACTGGAGCATGGGGAAAAAGTCATGATCATGGGCAAAAACAGTCCCGACTGGGCACTTGCATACTTTGCGGTACCTGAGGCTGACTGTATTTCAGTGCCTATGGACAGTCAGATGAAAAGCGAGAAATGCGTCCGGCTTGCTAAATTTGCAGAGGTGAAAGCTGTTATCGCAGACAGGGCAATTCTCAATGCTTTGAAAGCAGAGGATGAAGAGTGGTTTTCTTCGCTTAAAGGTATCTTCACTCTCGATAATGATGATGTCTACATGCGTCTATCAGATGCTGATGATGAATATTCTTCAGATCCTGCTGTAATGGAGAATGATACAGCTGCAATCCTCTTCACTTCCGGTACAACTGGTAATGAGAAGGGTGTGGAACTTACACATAAGAATATAACCTCTGACGTATATATGACGGTCAATGAGGTAAGGATGCTCGATTACAGAGACGTCACATATGCCCTTCTTCCACTTCATCACAGTTATTGTTGTACAGCTGTTCTTCTGGAGGCTGTGCGAATCGGAGCAGAATGTCTCTTTGGCCATGGCTTTGCAGTTTCCAGAATGCTTGATGATCTTAAACGCGGTGGTGTCACTGTTTTCATGGGCATTCCGATGCTCTATAACAAGCTTCTGGCTGGAATCATGGCAAAGGTGAAAGAGAAGGGCAAGCTGGCTTATTCACTTATCCGCTCTTTGATGAACCTGAACAGCGTCCTGCACAAAATCACAGGAAAATCTCCTCTGAAGGGTTTTTTCCAGCGTGCAATTACGGGAAAGGCTGGATTGGATAAAGTCAGATTGCTCATATCAGGGGCAGGACCTCTCTCTCCTAAAGTTGTCTGGGATTTCCATGGTCTCGGACTTGAATTCATTCAGGGATATGGGCTGACAGAGGCTTCTCCGATAGTCACGCTTAATCCTCCAGAACATTTCAAGACAGCATCAATCGGGCACCCGCTGGCTTTTATAGATCTCATCATTGCTGATAAAGACAAGAGCGGTATAGGAGAAATCCGTATCAAGGGGCCCAATGTCTGTAAGGGTTATTATAAAGATGAAGAGAATACCCGGGCTCTTTTCGATCGCGATGGTTATATGAGAACGGGAGATCTTGGCTACATGGATAAAGATGGCTATGTTTTTCTGAAAGGCAGAGCTAAAAACATCATCGTTACAGAAGGCGGCAAGAATGTCTTTCCTGAGGAAATCGAGGATATGTTCCAGCTCGAAAGCGATGTGAGCCAGATTCTCATCAGGGGGTATCAGAAGAATAGGGATGTTCCAGGGGAGACTGTTGAAGCTGTGATTTATCCGGATCCCGATTCATTCAAGGGAAAGTCCAGGGAAGAAATCAGGAAGCGTATGGAGGTGATCGTCTCTTCTGTCAACAAGAATCTCGAGAGCTTCCAGAAGATTGAACGTATAACAGTACTCGATGAGCCGATGGAAGAAACGACGACAAGAAAGATAAAAAGAGGAAAGGTCGCAGAGACTTTGAACTGAACCTTTTTTGCATCTCATTCTCCTCTGATGTGCTAGAATCTTCATGTCTGAGGAGGAATGGTATGCTTGAATATTCTTTGCTGTATCCAGAGAACACTGAGACGCGTACAGCTCAGAAACTTGATGGAATGTGGCGATTTGCTATCGACTGGAATGGGGAAGGAAAGGAAGAATCCTGGCAGAATGGTATTCCTGGCCGAGATACGATTCCGGTTCCTGCTTCATTTCAGGATTTCTATACAGATAAGAATATCCGTGAATTCACTGGTGATGTCTGGTATGAGAAAGATATATTCATTCCGCTCTCTATGAAAGGGGAACGGGTATATCTCAGATTTGGCGCAGCGACACATAGAGCTGTTGTATATCTTAATGGAGAGAAAGCAGGGGAGCATGAAGGAGGCTTTCTGCCATTTCTTGTGGATATCACAAAGATGGTTCGTTATGGGAATAAGAATAAAGTTGTAGTTTCAGTCAATAATGAGCTGAATGAGACGAATATCCCATGCGGAATGACTATTACTCTCTCCAATGGAAGAAAGATGTCGAAGCCTTACTTCGATTTCTATAACTATTCAGGACTGCAGCGCTCTGTTTATCTTCTATCTGTTTCTCAGATTGCAATTGAGGATATAGATATCTCTTATTCTGTTTCTGATGATAAGGCCCTCATCAGATATGCCATCAGGACAAGCGGCAAGGCTGAGACACTTATCTCTCTCTTTGATGAAGAAGGAGAAGAAGCAGCTTCAGCAGAGGGAAACAGCGGGACAATAGAACTCAGGACTCCGCATCTCTGGCAGGTTCATAATGCATATCTGTATAATTTCCGGGTAGAGCTGAGGAGTGGGGATAATACGCTCGATGTCTACGAGCTTCCTATCGGAATCAGGGAAGTGAGAATTGAAGGGACGAAGATCCTTCTGAATAATGCCCCTATTTATTTCAAGGGCTTCGGTAAGCATGAGGATAGTGATATCGTAGGCCGTGGCTTTAATATAGGAGTGATGAAGCGGGACTTTGAGCTGATGAAATGGATCGGTGCAAATTCATTCCGTACATCACACTATCCTTATGATGAAGAGATTTACAGAGAAGCCGACAGAGAAGGCTTCTTGATCATCGATGAAGTCCCTGCTGTTGGTCTATTTGAAAGTTTGTCGAATTTTCTGGATGCTGGGACTGGAAAAGGGGCTAAGTCATTCTTCTCCAAAACTACTACACCAACGTTGCTGAATGCCCATCTGAAAGCATTGGAGGAGATGATTGTACGCGATAAGAATCACCCATCTGTTATTGCCTGGAGTCTTTTGAATGAACCAGAGTCCACCGATGACAATAGTCTTCCATACTTCGAGAAGCTCTTTTCCAGAGCAAGGGACCTTGATCCTCAGCAGAGACCGAGGACATTTGCTATGGAAGTCAGTTCAAGCCCTGAGAGGTGCAAGTGCTATCATCTTTCGGATTTCATAGCTCTTAACAGATATTATGGCTGGTATATTCTCGGTGGTTATGAAATAGGCGAGGCAGAGAAGAAGTTCAGAGAAGAAATGGAAAGGTGGAAAGCTCTTTCTCTCAACAAGCCATTCATTTTCTCCGAATATGGTGCAGATACCCTTTCTTCAGAGCATAAGCTTCCATCTGTCATGTGGACACAGGAGTATCAGATAGAGGTATTTGAGATGCTGCACCGCGTCTTCGATTCCTATGACTTTGTCAGAGGTGAACAGGCATGGGCTTTTGCAGATTTCCAGACAACTGAAGGCTTGATGCGAGTCAATGGCAACAAGAAAGGTATTTTTACCCGTCAGAGACAACCAAAGGATATTGCCTTTGTTCTGAAAAAACGCTGGGAGAATCTTCCCCTCGATTACAAAGGAAATCTTTAGTACAGATAGGGGGCTGCGAAAATGCAGCCCTTTCGGTAATGTCACTGACAAATGTTCTGCTTCAGGTTCTCGACTTCCGCAATTGTAAGCCCTGAGAACTGGGCAATCTTCTCAAGAGGAATGGATCCATCGGCTAGCATATTGCGTGCAACTTCCCTTTGGTTTTCAGACTTTCCTCTTTCCAATCCTTTTTCCAGTCCTCTTTTTTCTCCTCTTTTCTCGCCTCTTTTCTCGCCTCTTTCCAGGGCTTCCTTCTCAGAAATCCTTGCCACTCTCTCGAGTATTCTCTCGAATTCTCCGCTCATGCTTACTACTCCCTCCTTGTCCTTCTTGAAGAAACTCACTCTCTCCCTCAGCTCATTGTAATGCATCGCATCAGGATCTGTACACCTTAAGTCAGCCATCAGCCTG
>CALXLB010000061.1 GCA_944389085.1 uncultured Spirochaetaceae bacterium | reverse complement strand
ATAAAAGCCATTGATTGCATTACCGGCTCGCTGGGCCGGTATTTTTATACCAACTAATGATGATTTATCATATATAAACAAAGAAACCTGATACAGCATCCGAATCAAGCGAAAAAGACATCGCATTTCTACAGGAGCTATAATGCAGTTTTGTTGTATAATACCGAGGTATGACAATTATAGTTACTGGAGCTGCAGGCTTTATAGGAACAAACTTCGTCTATTACATACTTTCCGAGCATCCTGATTACACCATCATAGGCTACGATGCACTGACATATGCAGGGAACATAACAAACCTAGACAAAGCAATTGAGAATCATAGGTTCACTTTCATCAAAGGCGATATCAGAGACAGGGACGCTGTATACAAACTATGCCAGAAAACCCATCCGGATATCATCATAAACTTTGCAGCAGAAAGCCATGTAGACAGATCAATAGAAAATCCATCAATCTTCATCCAGACAAACGTGGAAGGCACAGAAGTTCTTTTAGATGCCGCTGTCAAATATGGTGTGAAAAGATTCCATCAGATATCAACAGATGAAGTCTATGGAGATCTGCCACTCAATAAACCAGAACTGAAATTCTCAGAGATCTCCCCTCTCCGTCCCAGCTCTCCATACAGTGCCTCCAAAGCCGCTGCTGATCTTCTCACTCTTTCGTATCACAGGACATATGGATTGAATACAACAATATCCAGATGCACAAATAATTTCGGACCTTATCAACATGAGGAGAAACTGATTCCCAAAACCATACAAAATGCATTGAGTAACAAAGCTATACCAGTCTATGGCACAGGGTTGAATATCAGGGATTGGATATATGTACTTGACCATTGCAAAGCAGTAGATTCAATTATTCACAAAGGCAGGAACGGTGAAATCTACAACATCGGTGCTGATAACGAAATCAGCAATATCACACTGATCAAGCAGATTCTTTCCAGCCTGAATAAAAGTGAAGCTCTCATCACTTACGTTGAAGACAGGAAAGGGCATGATCTCAGATACGCTCTTGACTCATCAAAGCTGAAAAAAGAGTTTCCAGCACTTTCCTTCTCACCTTTCGATAAAGCTCTTCAAAGAACTATCGAGTGGTATCATCCGACCTGTTAAGAGATATTCAACGGGCCGGATGACAGAATTCACCTGATACTGCTTTGCTTTAAGCTTTCAACTTCAGCGATTGTAAGTCCAGAGAATTTGGCAATCTTATCAAGAGGAATGGATCCATCGGCAAGCATATTGCGTGCAACTTCCTTTTTGCTTTCAGACTTTCCTCTCTCAACTCCTTTTTTTTCACCTTCTTCAATTCCTTCGATTCTGCCTTGTTTCAGGGCTTTCTCTTCTATCCTTTCAATTATCTTATCAAACTCTCCGCTCATGATTGCTATTCCCTCCTCGCTTCTTTTGAAGAAACTTGTTCTCTCCTTGAGCTCATTGTAATGCATGGCATCGGGATCTGTACACCTCATGTCCTCCATCAGCTTGCCAAGCTCCGTATCACAGTCTGCCAAAGAGGCACTCACATGTATTATGTGGGAACCATCTCCATATGGCTTTCCTGTCCCTGCTATGCAGCGCTCTATCTCGTATAGAGCCTGCCCATCCCCGAGTGCATCTTTCTCGGTGATGAATATGACATATGACTCAGGCAATGTGTCATAGTCCTCTCCCTTGCCGAGAGCGGAGGCATCTATCATCGAGCTAATCGCGTAGACCCTCGCAGGGATGCCCCTGCGAGTAGCCCCGCACAGAACCGTACGTGCGTAATTAACGCATACGGCTCTTCAAGCCAGCATTCAGCCCCATATCCGTACCTTTATTGAAGGTGGTGTGATGTAATAATCCCATATGCGTTGCAGTTTGTGCCATGGGAATCTGTCCTTCTGGCTGCGTCGCCTCATGGTTATCATGAATCTTCTCAGCACATATCTGTAGAATTTAGCGATGCTTTTCAGATTTCCGCTAACCCCATAGTAATTGCAGTGGCCTTGAAGCTTGAGGTTCAGCAGTTTCATGGTCTCATCAACCGGCTTATGCATCCTCACTCTGAGCCATTCCTTGACTGCCTGCCTCTTCGCCTTGAGCTTCTTCTTGCTTGTGGAGACCTGTGTTCTGTAATATCCGTTGCGTGTCTTTCCATTGGAGAAGGTGAATCCGAGGAAATCGAAGTTCTCCCTTGTACCCTTGAACCGCCCGAACGGGAGAATCTTCGTCTTCTCTTCTGCAAGCTCAAGCGAGAACTTTTCCATACGAACCCTTATTGCATCCAGCACACGCTCCGCCTCATCCCGGTTTTCGAAGAGGACAAGGAAGTCATCGGCATATCTCACATAGCATGAATAACCTCTGACCTTAGGCTTCACAGCCTTCTCAAACCACAGATCTAGCACATAGTGCAGATAGACATTGGCAAGCACAGGGCTTATCAGTCCACCCTGCGGTGTGCCTTTATCGCTGTCCTGCAACTGAGTGCCTTCCATCACTCCAGCAATCAGAAAGCGCTTTATGTATCTGATGAGATTCTTATCAGCAATGTCATGTTCTAGGAACCTGATGAGCCAGTCATGGTCGACGTTGTCAAAGAATCCCTTGATGTCCGCTTCCAGCACATAGTTCACTTTGCTCCTCATCACAGCATTGTTGATAGCCCTCACCGCATCATGCGCATTCCTTCCTGCCCTGAATCCATATGAACAGTCGAGAAACCTCTCTTCGTATACAGCATTGAGAATATCTGCCATGACACCCTGCACGAGTCTGTCCTCATACGTCGGTATGCCTAATGGCCTCATCTTCCCATTCGCCTTTGGAATATAGGTTCTCCGCACCGGCAGTGGCCTGTATGAGAACCTCTTCATCCTCTTAAGAAGATTCCCGATGTTCTCTTCAAGGTCCTCGCCATACCCAGCCTTGCTCACGCCATCCACGCCCTTTGCTTTCTTCGCAGGCTGTTTCTGATGCATAGCGATAAGGCTTTCCCTGTTCACATTCCTCATAAGGTTCTCCACCCTCGGATATGCCCGAGACTGTCGCCTTATTTCCTCGATTCCCGTTTCCATGGCTTCTTCACCTTCTGTGTGACCATGTTCCCATCTCGGAATCACTGACTTGCCATCCCCTTCGCTCCACATGCTTTCACATGCTTCATCACTACTATGAGATGGTCTGACTTCTGCCTGATGTTCACAGGCCTCTTCCGTTCATAGGCTTCAGCTCTGTTTACTGTCCTCACAGAATCAGGCAGGCCTCCCAGGTATGCATATAACACCTTGCATGCTCGCCATGCTCTCTGACCCCGGTGGAACCCATCATTCCCTCGCCCTGCGGTATATGATGTTGCTGCCTACTGCTATTACTAAGAGCATCGGCTTCCACTTCTCAGCTTAACGAGGCTCAATCACTTCACTTGCGTTATGGCTCTCATGCTTTCCGTCCTACGCTTAATGCTGACCTCACGGCTTCGCATCCAAGGACTGGATACCGGCTGCTGACTAGGCTTTGCCGGGACAGGAGTTTCACCTGTCTATGTCATATGCACCGAACTGGCGCACTAATATCTTGCTCTTCTCCTCTTCGC
>CALXLB010000060.1 GCA_944389085.1 uncultured Spirochaetaceae bacterium | reverse complement strand
ACCGAGCGGGAGAGGATGGAGTGCATCCACTTCTGCACCCTCACATCCTCCACGGTGATGTCGCTTCGGGATAGGATGATGCGCAGAAGGAGGGCTGTGCACTCCCTGCTGCCGCTGAAGCACATGGTGAAGAAGATGTCATCCATGAGGCAGAGCCCGCTGAGGACCTTCTTCCTCTCCTCATCGCTCATGATGGTGGTTGTCATAGAGAACTCCTTTAGAAGCACATACCTGCTTCTATAAGGTTAATACGCTCTAAGCCATGCTTTTTGACAACTTTTCTGGGAAAAAGAAAAACAAATCTGTTAATCAGAAAGATTCTTGACTGATTTCTGTCAGTATGAAAGCTTTTCCTTCTCCTGGGTTTGGATTCTTGAAAAGTATTGAATCAGCAATACCATTTCCTGTTGTAATGTATTCCATTTTCTTTTTCCCATCTTCTATGAAAAAGCGATAGGATGCAGTGATATCAGCGGAGATGCCTAATGCTTTTGATTCGATATAAGCAGAACCGGAGTCAAAACCTATTGTCATATTATCAAGTCTCCATTTTGATGGGTTGATGATAGATGTATTAAGCCTGTCAGCGTTGAGCCTATAGGAAGTACCAGCTTCTCCTTTATCTTTGTAATCAACCCATTTTCCAGCATCCGGGTCTTCAAAATCATAGAGAGGAAAGATTTTCACTTCGCTTTTATCTTCCCCGATCATGTATAGTTTATGATACTGTCCGAAGGTCTGATCAAAAGCAGTTTCGACCCTGACAGTAAGACTTTTCATTCTTCCTCTGTTGTCTTTGCCCGTTTTGTTCACCCATTCATAGATGCCATCCCAGTATCCTGTTTTCACGGTCAGGAAAGCAGCGTCTATTGTATTATTATCCTTATCTCTTGCTGCGATTGAAAAACTGTATTCAGTTCCTGATACAAGGTTGTCTTTTCTGTATGAAAGAGTATCAGAAGGAAGCCTGACTATGAATGTGTCTTCATTGTAAATGTCATAGTATTCTGCTCCATCGACAGCATTCCACGTGAAGATTACAGCTGATGGCTCTGCAGCAGCTGATGCATTAATTGCAGCTGGGACGCAGTTTAAGCAGAGACATGCAGTAAGAAACAGCAGAAACAACCTTTTCATCATAAATAAGGCTTATCATGACGGGAAGAAGATGTCTAATGAATTATTTGCCTTTATTGAGCTGTTCTTTGTATCATGTCTGGTTTGAATAAAGGAAGGGAAGGATATAAGGTGAATTATATCCAAATAAGAATGTGCGAGTTATCTCTTCCCTTATTGAAGAAGGTATTTTTTGAAGTGAACTTTATGATTATTGATTTTTCTCAACAAGTCTCCAAAGTGTTGTTCTGCTGATTCCAAGTCGTTTTGCAGCAATTGTGCGGTTGCCATTTTCCTCATCAAGTACTTTGATTGCTATGGCTCTTTCAATATCTCTAAGCTTATCATTCAGATTAATAGACAAGTCTGTCCCTCGTTTGGATTTTATGTTTAATGAGTTTTCCTCTTTCTGCATTGCTTTTTCAACAGTCGTCTTGTCTGCTGTAGTTCCGACAGAATTCACGGCTATATCTTTTATGACTCTTTGAAATTGTGGAAGGTTTCCCGGCCATTGATATATCTGAAGAATATCCATGGCATCTGGCGTTATACCTGTAAGATTATGAGGTAATTCAATATTCAGCAGACTGAGTGCTTTGTTGAATAAAAGTGGAATTTGTTCTGCTTGGTTTCTTAATGGAATAGTTTTTATTGATAATGCAGAAAGGTTATCAGCCAATACGGCCACTGTAGGACTGTAATTCATATCATTATCTGAAACGGTGGATATTATGATTCTATTGCGTTCATTAGCATTTATATCGTTTAACAGAGGAATAAGCACTGATAATCTGTGGGCGGGAAGTTTTTCGATATTTGAAAAGAAAAGTGTCTGGTCAAGTTCCGCAAGCGGAGATGCATTGTGTTCAACAAGAAAGTCCCAGCTTTTGTCATTAAGTAAGGCACAGTCTATTTTCACAAGAGGTTTGTTGTTCATATCGCTATTTAGATATATATATTCTGCTAAAGCTTCTTTACCTGTTCCTTTTTCTCCATATATAAAAATTGGTGTTTTTGTATATTTGATTTTTGATAGTTGTCTGCTGAATCCAGAAGTTCCTGCTAAACAAAATAGATTACCATAATATGATTTTTCTGCATCTGCTGATGAAAGATAAGAGATTCCTGTCTTTTCCGATTGCAACGGATATTTTCTTTCAGAATAGAAAAAAGCAGTAAATTTTGCCTCTCCAATGTTTATGGATTTTACTCTTATTGAATATATTATCCCTTTTCTGATTCTGACAACTTTTGTGTCAATATCCTGGGTTGTTTCTGGTATTTCATCTTCGAGCATCATCAATACAGAGGAATCCAGTTCTTCAATCGACGAAAGAAAGATACGTTTATTTGAATCAAAAACGACGGTTTTTCCAATTTGACTTTCGAACAATTTACGTAAAAGAGTATTTTCAGTTCTGAGACTTTTTTCTATATTGGAAATTTTAAGAACTTCTCTGAAAGCATTTCTGATACTTTCTTCTCCGCTGGTAATAAGATAGGAGTCCATGCCAAGACGTCTCGCTGTTTTGTCTGCAATCATATCGCAAAGAAAGACTTCATAGCCGTTGGACTTGCACTTTTTGAGAACATTTTCTGCTTCATTTGCAGAAGGTATGGTGTAACAGTTTATATCATAAGAATACAGTCGGGAAATTTGTCGTATTATGTCCTTCAGATCTGCATATGAGACAACAGCTATTTTATTTTTGGATGGATCTACAAGTTTTAGTGAACATAGCATGTCGAATATGGAAATTTCTACGTTTATTACTGGTAATGCAAGTGATGATTGCAGGAGAACTCCTGTTGCACCTCTTGATATGACCATATCAAAGTTATCATGAAAGTTTTCTTCTGCAATAGCAAGGCCAGAATCAAGGTCTCCGATATGCGTTGTTAGCTCAATGGCCGGAAATTCATTTACGATATTCATCATGAGGGTTTTCATTCCCTCGTATGGGGCAATCCCAAGAACTCTTATTTTCTTCATATTACAGAATTTTATAGTGATTTCTTTGAATCTCAAGTGGAATGTTTCATTTATAAACGAAATTACTGCATAAAACAGTTTATAACTGACTTGTTCGCTCATAATATTGATTTAGAAGTTTAAAAATATAATTTGAGTTCAATAAATGAACACGGTCTATGCGATGAAAAGATTGATGATTATTGCAGATGATTTTACTGGAGCACTGGATACTGGGGTTAAGTTCTCAAGCTTTGATGCTGAAACCAGATTTATACTGAACCCCGAGAGCGATTTTAGTGTACACAGAGATGAAGTTGATGTTGCAATAGTCAATTCTGATACTAGGCATCTATCACCTCAAAAAGCTTATCAAGTTGTGTATGATATTTCTAGGCGGGCACAAGCATGTGGTTTCTCATATATATACAAAAAGGTTGATTCTGGGTTACGAGGGAACATAGGCAGTGAACTTTCTGCGGTGATGGACGCAACAGATAATCCTAGTCTTCATTTTATCCCTGCATATCCAAAACAGCGAAGAATAACAAAAGGGGGATATCAGTTTATAGATGGGATTTTGCTTAAAGATAGTATTTTTTCCACTGATCCATTGAATCCTCCGTTATCTTCTTCCGTAGAACAGATAGTCTCTTCACAAAGCAGCAAAGAAATAATCATGAATGATTCTGCTGGACTAGGTATTCATATATACGATGCTTCTACAGATAAAGATATGGCAATTATTGCTGAGAAAATAGGGTGTGAAAATATAAAAGCAAGTGCTGGTTGTGCTGGTTTTGCACCGTATTTGGCCAAGCTCCTCGGCTATGATTTTCAGAAAAAGAAAATTCCTACCACTTCTAAACCTTTATTGGTGGTTTCAGGGAGTGTAAATCCAGTTACTCAAATGCAGATCCGAAAGGCTGCAGATTACGGAGTAAAAAGGTATTCCATTTCTTCAGAACAGAAAACAAATCAAACTTGGATACACAGTTCCGCTTATAGAAGTTTTATTGCAAATTCACTTTGCAGTATCAGAACAGACGGCTCTGTGATTATTGATATAGGGGATGAGGGGTGTATTTCACCTGAAAATACTGACATCAGTATGTATGTTGTATCGCTTCTTGCTAAGATAGTTAATGATCTTTTTCTTTCAGGATTGGATGCTCATATCTTTACAATAGGAGGAGATACTCTCAAGGCAATAGCTGATTGTTTTGAGATTCATGAGATACAACCTGTCTCTGAGTTACAGCCTGGTGTTGTTTTGAATAAAGCAGCATATGGGAATATGGAAATTATGCTCGTATCGAAATCAGGAGGATTTGGGGATGAGAATACAGTCGTAGATGTAATTAATCATATTAAATTAAGGAGGTTCCTTTGATATGTATGATTTGATAATGCCGAGAAATATTTTTTCTGGAGAGAATTCAATTCAATCACTAAAAGAGGTAATTATTAAAGAAAAAATTTTCCGAGTACTAATTCTTACAGATTCAGGAATAGCTTCTACTGACTTACCTGATCTTGTTCTTGAGAACATTCCTCCAGACACGGATTCAGTTGTAATGAGTAACATCGTTCCTGAGCCAAGTTACGAACAAGTGCAGAAGATTATAGATGATTGTCGAGCATATAATCCCGATTTCATTATAGCTCTTGGTGGTGGAAGCGTGATTGATACTGCCAAACTTGCTAGTTTGTTGATAAGAAGTCCTTTAAAAGTGAAGAATCTTCTGTCCGATCCTCTTCTCTTGAGCAAATCAATAAAAATGCTGGCAATACCAACAACAGCAGGAACAGGGGCAGAGGCAACACCCAATGCTATTGTTGCCGTCCCTGAAGAAAGAATGAAGGTCGGTATAGTTAACCGTACTATGATTCCTGATTATGTTATTCTTGATCCTGTTGTATTAAGTAACATTCCCAAAAGTGTTGCTGCAGCTACAGGAATAGATGCACTTTGCCATGCCATAGAATGTTTCACTGGAAATAAGGCAAACAGATTCAGTGATTTCTTTGCGCTGGAGTCCCTTTCTTTAATATTAAATAACATAGAGAAATGTTTAAATGATCATACTGATATTGTAGCAAGAGAGAAAATGCTTCTTGCAAGCTTTTATGCAGGTGTCGCCATTACTTCCTCTGGTACAACAGCTGTTCATGCTCTTAGTTATCCTCTGGGAGGAAGGTATCATATAGCGCATGGTATTTCTAATGCTATTCTTCTTGTTCCTGTTATGAAATTCAATGAAGATGCAATCCGTGACAGACTTGCCATTGTCTATGACAAGTGTATCTTTGGAGGACTTTCAGCACCCGAAGAAAAAAGTCAGGCTGTTATCGCAAGGCTTGAGGAAATAACAGATAACGCGGGAATTCCTAAAAATCTTGAAGACTTTGGAGTTGTGAAGGATGACATTGATGATCTTGTTGATTCTGCAATGAAGGTCACAAGACTCCTGTCGAATAACGCAAAACCAGTTGGACCTGCTGACGCAGTATCTATATATTCGGAGATTTTATAAGAAAGACATGAGAAATAATTGTCAGATAAGCGGGATAATTCCACCGATTTTAACTCCTATGAATCCAGATGAAACTATTAATTTCCATGAGTTGTCCAATCAGGTGGAAAGGATGATTTCGGCGGGAGTCCATGGAATATTTGCCTGTGGAACCAATGGTGAAGGGTATGCACTTTCTGCAGAAGAAAAGGCAAGTGTAATCAATACAGTAGTAAAAGCAGTGGATGGGAGAGTGCCTGTTTATGCAGGTACAGGGGGTGTAACTACAAAGGAGACAATTTCTCAAAGTATTCATGCAAAAGAATTGGGAGCAGATATCTTATCTGTTATCACTCCGTATTTTGCAAAGGCTTCCCAGTCGGAACTTTATAATCATTATGCAGAACTAGCAGCATCTGTTGAAGCTCCTATAGTCCTATATAATATTCCGGCTAGAACTGGAAATTCTCTAACTCCGGAAACTGTCCGTCAGCTTGCTTTAAATTTCAGGAATATTGTTGGAGTTAAGGATTCGAGCGGCAATTTTGATAATCTAAAGCAGTACATTGAACAGACTTCAGATATAGATGGTTTTTCAGTTCTTTCCGGAAATGATTCCTTGATACTTCCCGCCTTAGTTTTTGGAGGACAGGGGGGAATTGCGGGGTGTGCAAATGTTTTTCCTCACACGCTCGTTGATATATACGAGTCTTTTGTATCAGGAGACTTCAAAAAGGCAAAAGAAGCCCAAGATAGTATACGTCCTTTCAGAAACTGTTTCGCCTTTGGAAATCCTAATACGGTTGTAAAGGCAGCTGTTGAAATTTTGGGGTATGAAGTAGGAAAGTGCAGAAAACCTTTTGATGAGCTATCTGATGAATGCAGAAAAACATTGGTTATAACGTTGAAACAATGCAGGGAATTAGGTCTCTGCTGATAAAGGAGGAATTTGATGAGGCCGATAATCGGGATAACAATGGGAGATCCTTTTGGAAATGGACCTGAGATTTCTGTAAAAGCATTATCTGACGGTAAGTTATATGAGATAGCAAGGCCACTGGTAATAGGAGACTATTCATCTATGATTTATGCTGCAAAGGTTCATGAGAGGTTGACAAGACAGCACTTGGATATAAATGTAGTTGAAAAGCCAGAAGAAGCAAAATTTAAATCAGGTACAATCGACCTTCTTGATTTGGATCTTGTTCCTGCTGACTCAATTCCTTATTGCCCGGCTGAACCAAAACCATTTGGAATTGGAAATTCAGAATTGGGTGGAGAAGCATCATTCCAGTATGTTCGGAAGGTCATTGAACTTGCTCTTGATGGTGTTGTAGATGCTACTGTGACTAATGCTATAAGCAAAGAATCAATTAATATGGCAGGGCATCATTACAGTGGTCATACGGAAATTTATGCTGATTTTACAAAAACAAGCAGATATTCAATGATGCTTGCCCATGAGAACCTGCGAGTTGTCCATGTATCTACTCATGTTTCTTTGAGGAAAGCCTGTGATTTAGTTAAAAAGGAACGTGTCTTGGAGGTGATTAGGCTCGCGGAATCTGGATGTAAGGCGATGGGGATTCAACATCCTAAAATCGCTGTTGCGGGATTAAACCCTCATTCTGGAGAAAATGGTATGTTTGGCACAGAGGAGATATATGAGATACAGCCAGCAATTGATGAAGCTCTTTCTGAAGGTATTGATATTGTTGAGAAAAAAGCCACCCCGCCAGATACTGTTTTCTCCAAAGCTATTGGAGGATGGTATGATGTTGTTGTGGTCATGTATCATGATCAGGGGCATATCCCTCTTAAGGTTAGAGGATTCAATTACAATCATGATAAAGGCAAGTGGGATGCTGTCTCGGGTGTCAATATAACTCTTGGTCTGCCAATTATCAGGGTTTCGGTAGACCATGGTACAGGATTTGGCCATGCCGGAGATGGTAGTGCGAATGAGTTAAGCTTGTTGAATGCCATTGATTATGCGGTCCGTTTTGCTGAATCAAAAAATACAAAGTGAAGGTTTGTGTCTTTTATTTTTTTACTATGATGTTTCAAATATAAACATATTTATTTTAGATTTTTCTTGTTTATGTAAAAAACTGAATCATAGTATAAAAATTGATATAGGTTGTTACAAAACGCAATAGTAAGCATGAATAAAATATCCGAGGATAGAATCGGAATGGAGGGAAAAATGGAGCGTAATCAATATGAGATTCAAGAGAAACTTCAAAAGCAGATGGAAATAGATGGTATTGATGCAATGATAATTACACAGCCAGAAGCTGTTTTCTATTGCACAGGATTTGCAAGCCAGTTTCTTTATATATCAAACCGTATTGGTATGGCAGCTGCAGTCGTTCCCAAACATGGTAAAATTTCTCTTATTGTTAGTGGTTTTGAGAAGCTTGCAGCAGAACAGGCGTGCGATAAAGAGTATGTCAATATTATTGATTATCCAGTCTGGATTTATATCAAAGACCTGGATGATGGTAAGGATAAAGATGCTCAACCTGATATGAACCTAACATTCAAGATTGCAATAGAATCACTTGGTTCAATTCCAGAGAATGCGAAGATAGGACTGCAGTTTGAAGGACTTCCTTTTCAGAAATGGGAATATCTTTGTTCTGTATTTGGCAAGGAACGACTGATAGATTGTGAACCAGTCCTTAGAAAGGTTAGGGTCATTAAGACGGCTTGGGAAATTCAGCTTCTTAAAGAAAATACACGTTTCCTTGAACTTGGAATGTACAATACTTTCAAGCAAGTAACTCCTGGAATGAGAGAAGAAGATATTTGCAATATTTGGAATCGCGAATGCTTCTCCCTGTCTTCGGATATCTACAATGTTTTCCACACACATGTAATGGGAGAGAATTGGTCTCCAAGACTTATTCCTGATTCCAGATATCGTGTTAAAGAAGGTGATGTAATACGTTTTGATGGAGCAATATGGCGAAAAGGATATGGTTCTGATTTGGGCAGAGCAGCTGCTGTGGGTGGCAAGGCTTCTTCCAAAGGTAAAGATGATGTATATGCTGCTCTCCATGCTGGTTATGACAAACTTATATCGATGGTTGGACCTGGCGTAAGATTATGCGATGTATTTAATGAGGTTGTTGCGACTGTCCAGAAATATATTCCAGCTTATAAGCGTGGACATGTAGGTCATTCGCTAGGATGCAACAGATTCTCAGAAGAATATCCTTTTATTGCTCCGGATGAGATGTCAGTTTTCGAACCTGGAATGGTTTTCTGTACAGAAGTTCCATATTACAGCTCTGAGTTCAATAGTTATAACCTTGAGGATACGTTGCTTGTAACAGAAAACGGTATAGAACTGTTCTCTCATATTCCTGATACCCTTGAATGGACAGGCGTCGGATCGAATTAAAGGAGGGATAAAATGACGTTGCATTCTTCTTTTCTTGATTCACTTGGTCCTTCTGCAATCAGAGCGATAACGGCAAGAATTCGCGATAAGAAAAGAGAAGGTGTCTCTATTGTGAATTTTGCTGGTGGTATGCCAGATGAAAATACCTTTCCCTCTGAAGAGTTTGCAGTAATCACAGCTGAAATTATTGCCCAGGAGGGAGGTGCGGCACTGCAGTATGCTGCTTCAGATGGGTATGATCCTCTGCGTAAGTCAATTGCTGAATTGATGAAGGCTTTTGACGTTGATACGGATTTCAGAAATATCATGATTTCATCAGGATCACAGCAGGCACTCAGTTACATTTCTAGAGCATTGCTGACAGAAGATTCTGTTGTATTCTGTGAAGCCCCGACTTATGTAGGCGCTCTTGATACATTCCGTGTATGTACAAGCAATATCGTAGGAATTGCCATGGATGATGATGGACTCTGTATTGAAGAGCTTGAAGATAAGCTCAAAGAAACATCTCCTGCATTCATATATTGTATTCCGGATTTTCAGAATCCTACTGGTAGGTGTATGTCTATCGAAAGGCGTAAGAAAATTGTAGAGCTTGCAGAGAAATATGATACTTATATCATCGAGGATGCTCCTTATAGTCTTATTACTTTTAAAGAAAATGTATTGCCTGCCATAAAAAGTTTTGACAAGAGCGGTAGGGTAATTTATCTTGGATCATTTTCAAAGACTATATGTCCTGGTATCAGGGTGGGTTGGATTGTTGCCGATTCTGATACCATAAGGCAGCTTGTTTATCTTAAGATGAGAGATGATTTACAGGTTTCAAATCTTTCTCAACGACAAGTTGCAAGATATCTCACTGAGTATGATTTTTTTGCTCATCTCGAAGATATCCGAAAAAAATACAAGGAAAGAAGGGATTGTATTGTTCAGGAAGTAAATAAATCTTTTCCTGCAAATACACATATAACAATACCTGAAGGTGGAATTTTTCTATGGATTGAACTTCCTTCGAACATGGTTGCCAAAAAAGTGTTTGATGAAGTTTTCAAAAAAGGGCTTGCATTTGTCCCTGGAGAGTACTTTTTTCCGGATTCGTCAGGACATAACACAATGAGACTTAATTTTTGTACGAATGATGTAGATATCATCAGGAAGAAGATTCCGGAAATGGGAAGTATTATCTGCTGTCTTGCAGAAAGGATGGGCTGATGGTTGGTCATGAGATCATGCTGGATATCAAGAATCTTTATAAGAGTTTTCCTGGTGTAATTGCAGTTAATGATGTCAGCTTCCAGATTAGAAAGGGAGAGGTTCACGTCTTAATAGGTGAAAATGGCGCAGGAAAATCTACACTTGTAAAGATGCTTGCAGGTATTTATTCGATTGAGCGAGGTTCTTTGATTCTGGACGGTGAGCCTTATGCACCTCAATCTGTTATCGAAGCAAGAGCAAAGGGCATAAGCATCATACATCAGGAACTGAATATGATGACAAATAGAACTGTTGCACAAAACGTTTTTGTTGGTCGAGAACCTCTGAAAGGAAATCTTGGATTAGTTGATGTCAAAACCATGAACATTGAATGTCAGCGTATACTTGATTCCCTTCAGCTTGATATTAGATCAACAACTCTTGTAAAGGATTTGAGTATTGCTCAGCAGCAGATGGTGGAACTGACAAAAGCTATTTCAATGAATAACAAGGTTCTTATTATGGATGAACCTACATCATCACTGACATCAAAAGAAATAAGCAATCTCTTTCAAGTTGTAAAACGATTGAAATCACAAGGTGTGAGCATTATCTATATATCACATCGTATGGAAGAGATTCCTGTCATTGGTGACCGTGTTACGGTAATGAGGGATGGATGTTTCATTGGGACCAGAGATGTAAGTTCTCTCGAAATGCAGGAACTTATAACTATGATGGTCGGTCGCAAAATTGAAGATGTCTATAATCGTGAGTACCTTGTTCCAGGAGAAGAGGTTATTCGTACAGAGGGGTTGACTGGACTAAGGTTCAGAAATGTCAGTATTTCAGCCAGGAAAAATGAAGTTGTTGGAATCGCGGGACTTGTGGGAGCTGGCCGAACAGAGATAGCTAAGGCTTTATTTGGTTATGACCCTATTGAAAAAGGACGTATTATTCTGAAAGGAAAGGATATCCCTGTAAAAAAACATAATCCAATAGCGGCCATTCGTTCAGGAATTGCTTTTCTTCCTGAAAATAGAAAAGAAGAAGGTCTTTTTCTATCAATGCCAATCAGAAAGAATATTTCACAGGTTGTTCTTAAACGACTTTTTAGAAATGGGATAATAAGGGAATCTCTTGAGAAAAAGATTGCGAAAGATGCCATATCGAAAATGCGGATTATGACAACTTCAGATGAGAAGCTAGTTAATGAACTTTCCGGTGGCAATCAGCAAAAAGTTGTTGTAGCAAAATGGCTGACAACAAATAGTGATCTTGTCATATTTGATGAGCCGACAAGAGGTATTGATGTTGGTGCAAAATCAGAGATTTATGGTCTCATTAATGAAATGGCAAGAAATGGTAAGGCTGTAATAATAATCTCTTCTGATATGCCAGAGCTAATTGGTTTAGCTGACAGAATTTATACAATCAAAGACGGTGAAGTTACCGGGCTGCTTGAACATAATCCCGAAACAGGATTCGACCAAGAAAAGATTATGAGTCTCATCATCGAGGGAGGTAATGTTGAACATCAGGCTGTTTAGAAATGAGATAAAGCGAGTCCCTGGGATAGCCTATGGGATAATCATTGTGATGGTTATCTTTGCCTTCACCGCAAGAAACTTTATGAATCCTGTTAATCTTGAGAACATACTTCGTAATGCAGCGATTCTGCTTGTGATTTCGATTGGTGGTACGATGGCAATTCTTGCCGGGAAAATCGATCTTTCAATAGGAGGGATTGCAACCCTTTCTGGAATGATTGGAGGAATATATCTTAAGAGTATACCTGAGCCAAATGCATTCAATGTTTTGATATCAATCCTGATATCTATTGCTGTCGGTTCTGCTGTTGGAGCTTTCAATGGTTTTATGATTGGTTACCGAGGGTATGATAACTGGCTTATAACCTTTTCGACCATGAGTATTGCATTTGGTTTAGCACAGACTATTACTGGAGGCAACATAGTTTCAGGATTCAATCGAACTGTAAGATTCATTGGAAGCGGACAGATTTTCGGTATAAGGGTTCTTCTTATTCTTACATTCATAGTTGTCGGTGTCATGATATTTGTTATGCATCGGACCAGATTCGGCTTGCATGTTTACGCTGTAGGAGATTCTGAGACTTGTGCAAAAGTTTCAGGGGTTAATGTTAAGAAGACGTTGTTTATGGTCTATTTGCTGAGCGGTTTATTTGCAGGACTCTGTGGTTTTCTCCTTCTTTCTAAAACAAATTCTGTGGGACCGACAACCGGCGACGGATATGAATTCAATGCAATCGCTGCGATTATTGTTGGAGGTACGACATTTGACGGAGGCAAAGGGGGGCTTGGAAGTACTGTTTTCGGAGCTCTTTTCATAACAATTGTTAAAAATGGTCTTCAGCTTATAGGGCTCTCTGTTTTCTGGCAGCAGGCATGTGTCGGCTTCTTTATTCTGGGAATTATTCTTGTAAATGCTTTAAATGAAAAACGAGCAGTAAAGAACGCAAAGAGGAGGATATATCATGACTAAAAATATAAACCTATCTCTGCTTAAGAAGAATTCAAGATTGATTGTTCTTCTACTGTTACTTGTGTTTTTTGCAGCATTTACAGATACTTTCTGGGGAATTTCAAATTGGACGAATATACTTAATATTGTTCTGGATCAGTTCCCTCCTTTGCTTCTTATTGCGGCTGGAATGACCATGGTTATCATAATGAGAGGAATTGATTTGTCCATTGGTGCCACTGTTGCAATTTCTGCTTCTCTTGGTGCTATAGTTATGAATTCCACCCAGAACGTTGCGTTGGGTATTCTGATAAGCCTTCTTGTCGGAATAATTGTTGGGGTATGCAATGGAGTGCTTATCTCTGTTGTCGGTGTTCCTCCTTATATAGCTACTATTTCAATGAAATGGATTCTCACAGGAATCTGCCTTGTCGTTCTTAATGGCAGTTCTGTCTATGGATTCCCTTCAGAATTTAAGGCATTGCTTCAGTCTACAAAATACAACTGTTTCATCATTTCACTTGTACTTATATTCTTGCTTGCTTTTTTCATGGAGAAGACTGTTTTCGGTCGGAATGTTTATGTAACTGGAACAAATGAAACAGCCGCGAAATTGTCTGGTGTGAATACTGTTATGGTGACAATCATCGTATTTGCAATTGTAGGGGTTTTATCTTCCATAACAGGTCTCATGTATATGTCATTTCTAGGAGGTGTGGATGCAAATCTTGGTTCAAGTTTTCCAATTAGGGCAATTGCAGCTTCTCTTATAGGCGGAAATGCTTTCGGAGGAGGAAAGGGCAGAGTAACGAATACAATAATTGGTGCTTTCATAATGCTTGTTCTCACTAACGGCCTTCTGCATATGGGGATACCTGCAGTGTGGCAACAGTTTGTCTTGGGAGCTCTGATTATTATCTCTGTTGTAGCCGAAAATTTCGATGTGAAAAGCTTTCTTAAAAAAAGGAAAAAAGCTGTTAGACAGCTGAAAAAGGAGGAAATTGTATGAGAAAAATGTCAATTGCATTTATGATTATCTTTCTTTTCTTGACACCTTTGTTTGCTGGTGGGTCAGGAGAAAGTGCTGATGATGGAAGGATTAATGTTGCTCTTATTGTTAAGCAACAGACGAATGATTTCTGGGTAGAGATGATTGCTAATGCAGAAGCTAAAGCTGAGGAATTGGATATTGATCTTGATGTCCTTGTACCACTTACTCCAGATAGCAATGAGGAACAGCTTCAGCTTATAGAACAGGCTCTTTTGGATAGTCCTGACTGTTTTATTATTGCACCTGCAGATAGCAATGGAATTGTTCCGGGTATTGAGCTGATTAATGAGGCTGGAATTCCTATAATTGTCTGTGATAGTGCAATAACTGATCCATCTGTTGAAACATTGACATTTATTGGTAGTGATAATTATGCATGTGGATATGAGCTTGCAAAGGCTGCTGTCAGACTTACTGGAATTGAAAATGGCAAAGTTGCAATTATTGAAGGGCGTCCGGGGCAGGCTTCCAGCCTTGAAAGGAGTGCTGGTGCAGAAGCTGCGTATAAAGAACTGGGGTGGACTGTAGTTGATAAGGTCCCAGCCAACTGGTCTAGAGAAGATGCTTATAATGCTTCGCAGAATATACTTCAGGCTTATCCTGGAATAAATGTGATTCAGTATAATTCAGTTTCAATGGCGCTGGGTGCTTATGATGCTGTTGAACAGTCTGGACAGGATGTTAAAATTGTTGCCGTTGATAAGACAAAAGAATCATTACAGCTCATGAAGGATACCAATTGTGAGATTCTTATTGCTTCTGTTGATAATCCCCCTGATGTCATGGGTGCAAATGCTGTTGAAATTGCAGTGAGATGTGTGCAGGGGGAAGAAATTGCTCCGTCATATCTTGCAACGGGTGCAATTATTGCTCCCTCAGAGGAAAATTGGGATGAAATGCTGCAGAAGTATGGTATTGTCTGATATCAATATTCGAATGAGGAATATTTAAAATCTGTATTGGATGACGTGGTCTGCTTCCATTGATGATATGGAAGCAGATCCTTTGATGGATATTTCAATCAGAATATTCCCGTGAATTGTGTGTTTTCGAACTGTATGCTTCCTGGATTAAGTGTCTTATATGCTTCAATAAGTTTGTTCTCAAATTCATCTGGTGAGTCAACTGAATTTACAGGTACGCCGGTAAACCAGGCATAAATTGAATTGTTCGCTTCTCTTCTTGCGGATTGTTTCACCATGCGATAATAATTCTCCGCATATGTTTCATTTTTGATACCAAGAAGCGAGAGGAAATCTTTGAAAAGTTTTTTTATTGATTCCTGCCTGTCTGATTGATCGGAAAATGATAAGGCTCCGAAGAAATCTTTGAAATTTGAAGTATCGTATGCAGCGTCGTCATATATATATAAATCACCAAGTGCACCACTTACCATATTCTGTGAAGTTGCGATGACATTATTTTCGAAATCATAGATTGTAGGACTTGGCCCCTTAACGCTGGTATTATATTTAGTTCCATCTTGTTGAATCAGTTCTCCAGCAGGAATTAGATCAAGTCCTGTAATTTTACCAATATTATCACTCGTGAAATTCCCATATGAATGGTAAGTATCGTGCTTGTAGGGACTTTTATACAGTTCATTCATTACTTGCATTGCGAAGTCCAAATTGACATTTCTGGCTTCTGCCTCGTTATCAATACGCAGGTTTTCTCCCGCAACGGAGGTGATAAGTTCTTTCATGTTTTCCGGATAGTTCTTCTCATCTGTGAAAAGCTCGGAGATGTAAGGAAGGTTAAGTGACACATATTTCCCATTAGCAGAACGTATCATGGGGTAGTATCTGCTCATGTTAAAAACTTTCTCATCGTATAAAAGATCAGTATTTTCATGAAAACTCAAATTGCCGAAGTTGATTAAATCGATAGTGACCTTCGGCTCAATCTCGCCATTTCTGTCAAATTCGACTGTATTGAAGGAGACCATGCCATAAGGCTCAACGCCATCTAGTTCTATGTCATCGTATTGGATAATCAGAACACTTGTTTGAAAAATAGGTGTTGGAACGTTAAAACCCATATTTTGGGCGAAATCAGATGGGTCTATTGTAAGTGCTACGACTTGCCGGTATGAGAATGTCTGATCTTTTGCATTGTAATAGTAATCAATGCGTCCTACTGCATCATTCTCCCAGCCTGCATATTCAGACATGATATCATATCTGATATATGCGCCGTCATTATTTATTCGTGAATGATTTCTATCAAAGCGCAGAGGAAAACCATAACCATATGTATGAGAGTCAATTCTTGAAAAAGCATTGCCATCACGATTGTCGATGGTATTGAGGCCGACCATTACAGGCATTGTTACCATGACTGAAGTAGCTTCTGAATAATTGCCGAAAGGGGAGTCTTCTGGTGTCATGTCGATGATTCCGCTTGTGGAAGATTTTCTCCCGTCCTTTTCTGTTCCAGCATTTATAAAAGCTGGTATGCAGATTGTAGAAGGTGTTTCATCGTCATTGAATCTGTCAAGCGATGGGATGAATGCTGAGTTTGTATCGCAAGAGATAAGCGCAATAAGAAGAAATATGATGATTGGAAGTTTTTTCATGGTTTTCCCCTCTGTACTGTAATTATAAAAATGTATTGAAGAAATGTAAGGTTTAAAAAGACTCTCATGTATTATTCTCTGGCGATTGAAATGGTTTTGTATAAATATTTTATTATTTATTAAATCTAAATTTATTAAATCTAAACTTAACAAGTTATAATTTAAATATTAAAATCAAAGTATGGAAGAGCGTATAATAGGCAGAAAGAATGAGCTGGCAAGATTTGAAAAAGTCTGGGATAGTGGCAGGTTTGAGTTCATTGTCCTGTATGGGAGACGTAGAGTAGGAAAATCGTTTCTGATAGATGCTTTCAGAGAAGGAAAGAATGGTGTCTATTTTGAAGCTGTAGATGGAGGAACGGAAGTGACTCAGCTTCGTTTGTTGTCACGTTCCGTATCCAGGGGATTGTATGGTTCTGAAAATCTTATATTCCCTGACTTTATTTCCATCTTTGATGATATAGCTAAACATGCAGAAGCGGAAAGGATGTATTTTGTAATCGATGAGATTTCATATTTATGTGAATCATGTCCGGAGATTATCGGGCTTCTACAGCACTATATAGATACCACGTTCAGGAATTCAAAGCTTGTCCTCATACTTTCTGGTTCATCACGGCGGTTCATTGAAGAGAACATACTTGGTCGTCAAAGTCCTCTTTATGGGCGTAGGACTGAACAGATAAAGCTTTTCCCTTTTACAGCTTCGGAAACCGCTGAAATGTTTCCGTCTTGGAATATACAGGATATTGCAACAGCCCATATCATAACAGGGGGAATCCCATATTATCTTAAGTTTATTGCCCGCCATGATAATATTCTGCAAGCAATTCATGATGAGTTCTTCCAGCCTGGAAGCAGCCTTTTTACGGAAGCTGAGCTTTTACTGAAATCTGTATACAGGAAAACGGGTACATATGAATCCATACTCATTCAGCTTGCAGGTAGAACTAACGAAGTCAATAAAATAAGTGGAAAAACAGGTCTGAGCGAAGCTAATGTCAGCACATCTCTTGCTTCGCTTTCTTCAATGGGTATTGTGGCAAAAAAGGAAAAGATTGCAGGTCGCGGTAATGGTCGTGGCTGGGAGATAACAGATAGTTACTTTGCCTTTTTCTATAGATATGTTTATCCATATTATTCCTTGATTGAAAGAGGCAGGGGAAACGCTGCATATGACAATACCATCAGATTTCTGGATGGCTTTATTGCAAAAAGAATTGAATCTGAGTTTAGGGAATATGTGATTTCTCATTCAGATCTGCTCATTACATCAATTGGTTCTATAGATTTTCCTAATCCTTTTCAGAAGCGGAATGAGGAAATCGATTTGTTTGGTGAGAGTAATGCAGGATGGATTATCGGTGAATGCAAATGGCAGAATAGTCCTATCCATTATGATGTATTTAATCTTCTGGAAATGCGCAAGACGCTTCTTGTAGGAGAAGATAAGGCTCATTATTTTATCCTGTCAAAATCTGGATTTGCTGATGATATCAGGAAGCTGGCAGTAGAACACGATAATATTCATCTGGTTACAGGAGAGGATTTATTCGGGAGATCCTTCTAGTACACTGAACTATGATATTGCAGCGGAATCCATACTTCCCAGAAGGACCTTCGTATCCTGGACTTCTGTACTCATCTTTTTCTTTATCTTCCAGAGTAGGGCTTTCGAAGGTTCCAGATTAAAACTTGTGTTTTAAGTAGTTCTGAGATTATTTCGGATGGTAATCTATAGGTGATTGATGTTATGACAATTTTAAAGATATGACTGGTTGTTGACATGGAGGGGATTATGGATTCAGACAAATTGTTTTATGTCCTGAGAGTTGTGTGTACTTCCATTACACATGGTGTGATTCTTTCTCTCCTTGTCAGAAGCAGGAAAAACAGCAAGAAACAGGTTTATGCCACCATGGTACTTCTTACACTGATTCTCTCTGTTCTTGGAAGTATCATTGTTCTTATAGTGCCATCTGTACCGATGAATACCTCATTGACGGCATATATGATGCTTGTTGTAATGGGTATTTTCTTCTGTTGCATCAATACAGGTTCTGCTCTGACAGAAAGGCTCTTCATCTATATAATGTACGTAGCTGTGTTCATGCTCAGCGTAGGATATTCCAATCTGATTGTCTCTTGTTTCTCTCTCAGAAATAAAGAACAGGCCCAGCTTGTAATCCGTACTGTTTTCTCAATCATATTGATTGTAATGCTGAAAGTATCCCTTCGGGAACGTCTATATAAGCTTGTAGACGGCCTCAGTATCCATGGCGTGGAGATCACAATGTTTTCCTGGCTGATAGGTCTCTGTGTACTGGAATATTCGATTTTTTCTTTCTTCTTTGTTGATAACCTGATAATGAATTTTGCTGTACAGCTGTTGCTTACGCTTATGATTGTTTCCATATTTGCCATTGCGGCTAGGATCGTGCACCTTACTGAGCATGAGCTGGAAGCTGAAAGAGCAGAAGGAAGACACCGTCTTCTGGAGAGTGAGCTTGAAGCTGAGAAGCTATTTGTGGAGAAAGCTAAGGAGATCAGACATGATCAGAGACATCATGATAGGATTGTGCTCGAATTTTTAGATGAAGGAAATATAGATGAGGCCCGACGATATCTTGGGGCACATGAGGAATCGATGGATTCCGATAGGCTGCAATCCTGGTGTGGCAATCAGCTTGTCGATGCTCAGCTTCGTATTGCTTACCGCTCTTGTATAAGCCGTGGTATATTTTTCAATGCTGATATCCAGCTCGGAGAGAGCTTTGGTATGAAAGATATCGATTTTGTCTCTGTTGTAGGAAATCTGCTTGAGAATGCAATACAGGCAGCCAATGGGGCTGATTCTCCTTCCGTTTCTGTATCTGCTCACGTATTGAAGGATAAGCTGCTTCTCGAGATAAAGAATTCTGCAGCAGGGGATTCTGCCCTTTCAGCTGGAACAGGATTGGAAAGCGTGAAGCGTATTCTTTCTGCTTATGATGGACTTCTGGTACAGAGCAGGTTCGATGACTTTGTAATTTCACGTGTCATAATTCCGCTGGCAATCTGATGCTTTTTGATTGATTGCAGGGTATGCAATTCTTTTCGATATATAAGAACGAATCATGAAGAGTTGATTATCATCTTCCAGATAAGAAAGACTTGATAATTTGATCTTGATATTATATATTTCTAACATAAAGATAGAAAAATATATCTATTTAGGAGGTATTTCTAATGAAATTGAAATATTTGTTTGGAGCTACAGGATTCATAGCACTGCTGGGCTTCATTGGTATTTTTTCAGAGGAGAAAACATTTCTTGCTTTCTTTGCCTTTGCTGTCGATTTCCAGTATTTCTTTGTCAAGGATGATGAGATGTGGAATCTTTACATGTGCCGTTCTGCTGCAAAGGCATTCTGCTGCGGCATGATAACAATGGCTCTTTTCTCATTCATTGCATTCATTCTTGGTAAAAGCTCTGTATATGCACTTGTCGGAGGTCTTGCCGCAGGGTGGGCTGCAGCTGTTGCTGCAAATGCAGTACTTGTTGCCGTATATAATTTCAGCGCAGGAAGAGCATTGAAGGAAAATGATTAAAACAAGAATAAAAGAATACAGAGCCCGATATGACATGAGTCAGGAAGATCTTGCAAAAAGGGTAGGTGTAAGACGGGAAACGATCGGTTTTCTGGAAAAAGGCAAATACAATCCTTCTCTTGTTCTTGCATGGAGGATTGCAAAGCTATTCAACACTGCGATTGAAGATATTTTTATGATTGAAGATGGCGAGTAACCAGGCATTTTCCATTATTATAAAGGAAACAGACACTTGATTCCTCCTTCAGGCATCTGAATAGAAATTAATGAGATTGTTTAAAGTGAAACTCTGGTGTTGATATCAAATAAGCCGCTATGTGTTCCTGTTCTGATAAGTTCAAGAATGAGCCTTTCTGTCTAAATCCTGTATATCAGAAGCCAGTCTGGCTCTATATGACATTCCCTCATGCCTTTGTTATTTCGTGAATCTGCAATTGGTGATCCCTGAATTTCTCCGGAAGAGTTTTCTCTTCACATAAAAGAGTAATTACCTCTTCCAGCTTCTCTGGTCTGCAACCTCTTTTCACTGCAAGTTTAGAGGCTTCGTGCATAAGTGTGGGTAGAAGAAGCCTGAGATAGAAAGCCAAGGATATAGAAAAAAGCCATTCAGATTCTCTAAGGTGATTAGTGACCAAACCAATTGCCAAGGAGAAAAGAGAA
>CALXLB010000059.1 GCA_944389085.1 uncultured Spirochaetaceae bacterium | reverse complement strand
ATATCATTTCTGGTTCCGGTAATCTCTGTTCCCGTGGAAGAATGTATGCGGAGGAGGAAGTGAGCAATCCTAAACGTACTATCTCATCCTCTGTACTCGTCATTGGCGGAGAGATGGAAATCGTCAGTGTGCGCCTCGATAAAGCCATCCCCAAAGATCAGATTTTCCCTGTCATGGATGTGATAAAGCAGATATCTGTTGCAGCACCTGTCCATATCGGCGATGTCATTGTCCATGATATACTCTCAACAGGTGCTAACCTCATTGCTACGCGTAACGTTGAGGTAAAAGAGTGATTAGGCAAGTATTTTCTTGAATACCCGATAATTAGTATCATCGCGTGGCGTTGTGAATACTGCGAACTCAATTGTTTCAAAGTATCCTAAATAAGATGGCATAACCTCTTTGAAACATTCTGCTACTACATCGGGTGGATTATGGAACGCACCGCATCCAAAAGCACCGAGTATGAGGACATCCGCCTTTGCCAGGGCTGCTATGGAAAGGATTCTGTCAATTCTGGAAAGAAAGATTTCCCTGATTTCTTCCTGACGTTGCTTTGTCATTGAAGTCCAGCTTTCAGTGTGGAGATTTGGCGCTGCTGATGTGATTACATCTGCTGATATCCAGTCCCTTTCCTCGAGCATTTCGGGAATGGTCTCATCGCTTTTGAAGAACAGGACATCTGGTGTGAGGAGTGCCGCATCTGAATAGTCATATGACTCAATGGAATGATGATAGTCATAGAATGGAGCGGAAGCTGGGTTTCCCTGCAGGGCCAGGTAGAGCGTTGAGATTCTGCAGAGGCTTTCCTCCTGTGCACTGCTGCCGGAAACAACGCCGCCTCCAGGATTCCAAGCAGAGGCGAAATTGAGAAGAGCAATATGCTTGCCAGAATATCCGGAGGCCGCTTCTGCTGTTCTTTTTCCTGATACAATGACGCTTGGCTGTTCATGAATGTGCGGCTGCGGAAGTTCTATCGGCATACCCACGGGAAAGAAAACTGTGTTTTCCCTGTTCTCTTCGACTCTTTGCCAGAGATATGGTGTTGTCTTTATTTTCTCCATAGTATCTCTGAAAACATGTATGTTAGAAGCTCTTAGTTCATTGCGGTTTAATGCGAATGTGTTCATAGCTCGATTATATTGGAAAGAATTGTATAGCTCTAATGTTTTTCTAATAATAATAGGATATATGAGAGTTCTGATTGCTGAAGATGAAAAGGAACTGAATGCTGTTATTGCCAAGCGATTGGCAGATGAGGATTATGCTACTGATTCTGTATATGATGGTCGCAGTGCGTTGGAATACATGAGAACAACGGATTATGATGTGGTTCTTCTTGATGTCATGATGCCTGGTCTTGATGGATTTGAGGTCCTGAGGAAATACAGAGAGGAAGGCGGTTCTTCACCTGTTCTCTTCCTTACTGCACGCGATGCTGTCTCTGACCGGGTAAGAGGGCTTGACGGAGGGGCTGATGATTATCTCGTCAAACCGTTTTCGTTTCAGGAACTTCTTGCCCGTATGCGTGTTCTTGTCCGCCGGACGCCAGGGCTTCGCTCATCTGTTTTGCAGGTGAGTGACTTGACGCTTGATGTGGCTTCGCATAAAGCCTCAAGGGCTGGAAAGAACATAGAGCTCAGTTCCAGAGAGTTCACGATTCTTGAGTATCTCATGCGTAATGCGGATATTGTTCTCAGCAGAGAAAGCATCAGAGAGCATGCCTGGTCGTGGGACTATGATGGTGAATCCAATGTCATTGATGTGTATATCCGGTATCTGAGGAAGAAGATTGATGATGGTTTTGATGAGAAGCTGATACATACCATCCGTGGTTCTGGCTATTTGATTGGCAGGAGGAATGTGTGACCATAAAGCAGCGTATTGTTATCTGGTATACCATCTGGATGGCTGTTCTTGTTGTAATTGCTTTTGTTGTTTTGCTCAGTGCAGGGGGCGCGATGATCCGGCATGAGACGATTTCTGAGCTGGAAGAAGCTGTTTACGATGCCTCGGAAGATATCTGGACAAGAGACGGCAGGATTATAGTTGATGATGATATTGATTATATTGATGATGGAATTTATCTTTCCATCTGGCAGGGAAATACATTGGTTAGAGGACGTTATCCCTCCGAGATGCCAGAGGAGATTTTCTCTGGAGACAGCATCAGGGAGGTTGATTGGCTTGAGGGGACTTGGTTCATCCTTGATTTCTCTATAGATGAGGATTACTTCATACGAGGGACTGTCAGAGCGTACGATGCGGCATTGTTTTCTTCATCAATAGGGGCTTTCATGCTGATTGCTCTCCCTCTGATGGTGATTCTGGCTGCACTGGGTGGATATTATATTGTCAGACGTTCTCTAAAGCCGGCAGAAACCATTGTTGCAACAGCTGAGCAGATTGCAGGATCTGATAATCTGTCTAAACGTATTGCACTAGGGGATGGCGATGATGAGATACATCAGATGGCTTCAGATTTTGACAGAATGCTCGATTGTATTGAGAATGCTTTTGTCAAAGAACAGCAGTTCACATCGGATGCTTCGCATGAGCTTCGTACTCCGATTTCCGTAATCCTTGCTGAAGCCGATTACGCTTCAAGCCATACTGCAGAAGAAGAAAAGGTTTCAGAGGCTCTTTGCGTAATTTCAAGGCAGGCGGGGAAGATGTCACGCCTGGTTTCAGAACTGCTGTCTCTTGCCCGTTCTGATAAAGGTACGCTCACTCCTGAATTCGAGGATTTCAATCTCTCTGAACTGGGAGAGATGGTGCTGCAGACATTCGAGGAGAAGGCTGCTGGAAAAGATATAAAACTTTACCTTAAAGCTGAACCAGGCGTTATCGTTCAGGCTGATCAGGGAATGATAACCCGTATCATGATCAATTTAATAGCTAATGCGGTCAATTATGGTCGTGATGGAGGAATGGTCGTTCTTCGTATCAGTTGCAATGGTGAGAATGCTGAATTTGCTGTTGAGGATAACGGAATCGGTATCAGTGCCTCTGATATCGGCAGAATCTGGGACAGATTCTATCAGGTGGATTCATCTAGAACAGGAGATGAGGCCGGTGCAGGCCTTGGTCTTCCAATAGCTAAGGAACTTGTTGCTCTTCATAAAGGAAGAATCAAAGTGGATAGCATTGAAGGAGAGGGAAGTGTTTTCACGGTGGAAATCCCTCTGAGACAGGAATGACCGGCTATTGCAAGCCGGTCTGAATTCAGGAGCGTTGTATTACTTATTTTATAAGATCTCTGGCAGCCTCCTTCAGCCTTTCTCTGGCCTCATCATCTGGGGCTTCATTTGCGATTACAGGATCTGCCATGAGTATGGCTCCATTTGCCCTGCACCTGTCCTCCCAGTTCCGCATCCACTCTCCATCTCCCCATCCATATGAGCCGAACAGAATGATTTTCTTGCCAGAAAGACTATTCTCGATTGAGGCGAACATCGGTTCGAAAATATCTTCTTCAAGAACTTCTGCTCCCATCGCAGGGCAGCCGAAAGCAAACGCGTCGAATGAATTCATGTCATCAGGTCCGAATGCTGATGGATCGATGGTTTCAACTTCAGCTTTTCCGCCGAGTTCATCAGCAATGACATCGGCCATTGCTTCTGTGTTTCCGGTACCGGAATACCAGACCATTGCTATTTTCATATATTCCTCCTTAGGCTGTGACGCACAGCCTTGATAATTCCGCTCCATTTTGAAAGCATTCGATGTATTTCTTTCTGCACTTTGTCCATTTTGCAGATATCCTTTCAGCCTCATCCTTATCCGAGTAGATCTTCCATAGACCCGACGAGATAGCATTCCGGCCTTTGTTTTTGATGAAAAGGCAGACATCTCTGGGAGGATAATCCAGAAATAAGCCAACCTCATGCGGACAGTCTTCTGTAAGAAATCTTTGTTCCAGCCGGTCCAGCATGAGAGGAAGAGAAGAAGTGTCATATCCATTTTCCTCCAGTATTCTCATTGCGGTGGGGGATGACAGTGTCTCTTTCAGTTTCTTCTCTCGATAGACAAAGAGCAGCTTGCAGCCTTTCCGGTTTGTGAAGATATGAAAGCTTAAGCCCTTTTTCCCCAAGCCTTCCTTTATTGCTGTGTTTTCTTCTGTCAGTCCTTTGAGACAGATAAGCGATGACGCTTTCATGTTGGCCAGCGTTGGGGAGGCATGCAATACAAGCAGTGTTTCTATATCCATAAATCACCTTAGTTAGCTTCCGCTAACCATGAGTAGCGGAAGAGAGAATCAGAGCCGAGCTGAGAGAAGGACTGAGGTGCCCGGCTCTGCCGTCTCCAGAGGGATTATAACATATTAGTTAGCCTTTGCTAACCACTTTGGAAAAGAATTTACTGTTTTTTGTTTTTTCCGCTTTTGTGTGCTAGTATCGCTTTGTGAAAGTTCTTGTCGGAATGTCTGGAGGTATAGATTCCTCTGTTGCTGCTTATCTTCTGAAAAAGGAAGGGTATGATGTCTGCGGTATTACGATGCTTATCTGGAAAAGCGATTCGCCATATCCGGTACCTGCCTCTCCTGGAAGCTGTTATAGTCCTGATAAATCCAAAGATCTGGAGAAGATAAAGGAAGTATCAGAGATAATCGGTATCGAGCATCATATCGTTGATTGTTCTGATTTGTTTGAAAGTGCTGTGCTGGAGAATTTCCGCAATGAATATATGTCTGGCCACACTCCTAATCCTTGTATCTGGTGCAATCAGAAAGTGAAATTCGGTGCCATGGTCGATTATGCCCATTCAATCCTTGACTTCGATTATTTCGCGACAGGACATTATGCCAGAGTCATGAAACTGGAAAATGGTAGATACGCCGTGATGAAAGCAAAGGACGGGAAGAAGGACCAGAGTTACTTTCTTTCCCGCCTTTCTCAGGCACAGCTTTCTTCAGTGCTGTTCCCATTGGGCGGGTATCTGAAAAGCGAGATAAGGGAAATCGATGAAGCAATGGGGTTCCACGAGAAAGGAGAGCGTGAGAGTCAGGATTTCTATGGTGGTGATTATTCAGACTTGCTTGAGGCTGAGGATTGGGAAGGAGAGATTGTAATGGAGGATGGCAGGGTACTTGGCCATCACAAAGGTTTCTGGCATTACACGATAGGACAGCGTAAAGGTCTGGGGATCGCTTATAGTGAACCATTATACGTGCTTTCTCTGGATCCTGCAGAGAATAGAGTGATTGTAGGAACGGAGATGAGTACACATAATAAAAAGATTTCTGCCAGAGATGTTGTATTCGGGGCCTGCGAGGATTTTGATCCGGAAAAGACTTACAGTGTGAAAATCCGCAGCATGGCGCAACCTGCTGCTGCCCATGTAGAAAGAAATACTGATGGTTTTTCCGTTGCTTTCTCTGATTTTGTGAGAGGTGCAGCTCCAGGACAGAGTGCTGTTGTCTATGATGGTGATGTCGTAGTTGCATCTGGTATTATATATTAATAATCCGTATATGGAATAAATATCTTGTTAATTAAAATAAGATGAATCATATTTGCGAACTAAGACAATGAATGGTATCCTCTGAAAAGGAGGATGTATGAGAGTTATTATTGAGAGCGACTACGAAAAGCTTTCGCAGTGGGCCGCAAGGTATATTGCCGCAAGAATAAAGGATCATGAGAGAAAGGGGGAGAAAAGGCCTTTCGTGCTGGGGTTGCCTACAGGTTCATCGCCTTTGGGGACATATAAAGAGCTGATCCGGCTCAACAAATCAGGATATATATCATTCAAGAATGTCGTGACGTTCAATATGGATGAATATGTCGGACTGCCAAGGGATCATGAACAGAGCTATTACACGTTCATGCATACAAACTTCTTTGATCATATAGATATTCTTCCGGAAAATACGAATATCCTGAATGGTAATGCAGAGGATCCAGAAGCTGAGTGCCAGAGGTATGAGGAGAAGATTGCTTCATACGGAGGTATAGACCTCTTCCTCGGAGGAATCGGTGCTGATGGCCATATTGCTTTCAATGAACCATTCAGTTCCCTTTCATCGCGCACCCGCGTTAAGACTCTTACTTATGATACGAAAGTTATGAATTCCCGCTTCTTCGGTGGCAACATCTCCGCCGTTCCGTCCACAGCGCTTACAGTTGGTGTTCAGACTGTTATGGATGCCAGAGAAGTAATCATTCTTGTGAATGGGCATAATAAGGCCAGAGCACTCAAACATACAGTTGAAGATGGTGTTTCGCAGGCTTGGACATGTTCAGCAATTCAGATGCATCGCAGGGCGATTATCGTATGCGATGAGAGTGCATGTGATGAACTCAAGGTCGCTACCTACAGATATTTCAAGGATATTGAGCAGGCTAATCTTGATCCTAATACGCTGTAAGGAATTAGCATTTTAGAATCATCTGAAAATGCCTTAAAAATAAGGTTTTGCCCACGCTTTGCCCACGCTTTTTATTTCTCGTGGGCAAGCTTTTCATTTATCTGTTCCAAGATTTCAATGTTTTGTTCTTCCATTGCCTTGGTGCAATGAACATAGATCTGATAGGTTGTCTGGATATCCTTATGTCCCATTCGAAGTTGGACTGCCTTCAGTTCTGCATTGTTCTCAATCATATTGGTTGCATGGGTATGACGGAGAGTATGAAAGTCGAAATCAGGAATGTCCAGGCGATGGTGTATAAGGTACATGCAATGCCGTATAGATGAAGGTGTAGTCCAGCAACCATTTCCAGCTATGTTGATAAGGAAAATTCTTTCCGCATCCTGCGGCAAGTCTTTTTTCTGGCATTGTCTTATCATCATAAAATGATTGTTCTTTTCATCCAGTGCTTCTTCTAGATATTGGACAAAGAAGAACTCGCCATATTCTCTCTCGTTATCTTCCTGTCTCTTTCGTTCTCTGAGAAGAAAATCCCTTAGAGTGGGGCCGAAGGGGATTGTCCTGACTGATGATTCTGTTTTGAGAGGCTGCAGTGCCCATTCAGCTATGACTCCTGGCTTAACGAAATTCCATTTCTTTGTTTTCCCTTTCAGTACATCATTCCCATAATTCCTGTTTATCGCTTGATTAGCCAGTGCTACTGAATTTGAAAAGAAATTTATATCATCCCATGTAATAGCCATAGCCTCGGCTATCCTTACCCCTAGATTCCAGCCAAGCATCAATGCAATGTGATAACGATGCCCTTCTGGAAACCGTCCAAGTATTCTGTTGAAATCCTCATAGCTGACAGGTTTTGTCTCTTTTGCCTTTTTAGTAGTTTTGGGCATCTCAACATAAACCATAGGACTGTGTTCTATAAACTGGCATGGATATACAGCATATTTCAGGGCTTTAGAAAGACAGTTTTTGGCGTGCTTTATAGTGTTGAAAGAATATCCTTTCAGAACTAGAGAATTGAGCCAGGATGTTATGACAGATGGCTGCAGGTTTTTCAGCTTGTAAGCTCCAAATGCTGGTTTTAAATGAGCTGTTATATGATATCTGTATGAAACCTGTGAGTTATATTTGAGGTTGGTCTTGCAATATTGCTCAAAGAAATAATCTAGATAATCAGCCACACTGATATCTGATGGCTCGAAAGACAAACCAGTTTTATTGTACTTTGCAAATGCCTCTGTGCCAGCTTTCATAGCTTCTTTTTTTGTGGCAAATCCAGATTTTGAGTACTGTTTTCTCTTTCCATCTATGGACGCCATCTCAAAGCGGTATTCCCACTTTGAGCCACGTTTTCTGGCTGTTACTTCTGCCATACTTCCTCCTTAAACAGAGGCAAGGCTTGTGCTATACTGACAGAGCAATGCCTCTTATGGTTTTGTCGATGAGCCGTACACGATCTTGGCGGAGAGGGTGCGGCTCTTTATTTATTCTTCGAAACTGTCAACAGCCTCCTGGATGAACTTGCTGACTGATAATCCGTGCTTATCCGCGGTATTTTTTATTTTATCGATATATTCAACAGGAAGCTTCACAGAGAATGCCTTATATGGTTTGTTTATGCCTTTGGGTCTTCCGGCACCGGGGCGTTTTCCACCCCGGGTATCTTTCTTCTCTTCAGCCATCGGTTACTCCAGGAGCAGTGCAATAAGAAGCACGCAGTTGAGTATCTGGAGAGCCAATGTAGCGATCTGCATCTTGTCCCTCATATTTGACTCCTTTCCGTTAAGGGGATAATCTATAGGGGAGGGAGCTGTAACTCCCTCCGATTTGTACCCGCTCTATAAGAGGGCGAGGATTGCGATGACCGTCTGGATAACTGCGACTACGAACGAAGCTATTGCCAGCCGGTCTTTTTGTTTTTCATCCATATGCTACCTCCTTCATGGTTATATAGTAGCATATTAATGATTTTATAGTCAACTATTCAATCAAAATAATTCTGGTTGCTCGAAGGATTTACCATTGCATTCCAATATGTAGATACTATCAATCGTTTCTGGATCCCTATATGCAATCGTCATCTTTAATTCAAGGGGTTTTCCATCTACAGCATTGAGGATCATATCACGCTGTTCAGCTGTCATATTCTTTCCTGAAATTTCGATTCCTTTCAGAGTTTCTCCGGTATCAACATTTATAAGATTAATGCAACGCTTATCGATTGTTTTTCCAGAACTATCAACTTTCAGATCAATTCTGCTGGTTAGAAAATTGCCAGAGATGAATTTTTGTTTTATTTCAGGCTCTGAGTCAATTTCTTCCGATCCATTTCCATAAAAATCATCTCTGTTTGTTTTTGCCATCTCCATCAGCTCTCCTCGCTGATATTGTTTTCCATTAATTGAAATAGAACCATTAACCTTGGCAAGTGTTTCAAGCGCATTAGAAGAAGCAATTGTTATTCCCTCAGCTAATTTTGCAATGTCCCCTATTGATTTGATCTGTGCTTCTGCTATGTCTTTATTTGCTTGAATTTCTGCCAGCCTTTCTTGTGATCTGTTGAAATCCTGTTTTGTGATGCGCTCATTATTGGAATAGATACCAAAACATTTTACTATTCCCCAAACAAGAACTGCAAATGTAAATCCACCAAAAAGCTGCCATCCGTTCATCTTCTCTACCGCTGATTCCATTATAGATTGCAGATCAATATCAGAGAATAGACTTCCTTGTCTGAATGTAACATATAACGTAAAACCGTTTTTATCTTCATCGCTTAAATGTTTAGATGTATAACCATACTTTGCAATCTTAACAGCTCTGTAAATAAGATCCTGATAGCTTGTGAATGTATATAGCATTTCTGCACTTATAGCAGATGGATGATCTTTGTCTTCTATATGAATACTAATGGGTTGAAGATTCATCTTGAATCTTTCAAGATCTTCCATACTAGCTTTTGTTGGATCATTTAATATTTCATATATGGCTGACTCTAATTCATCAAGAGTTGTGATTTCTTTGTCCATATTCCCCTCTCCTTATATCTCGTTATGGAACCAGCCCACAACCTTACCTAATATTCTCAAGCCATCCGCATCAGCTGCTACTGTCCTTGGCTTGTAGTTTTTGTTCATGCTTATGATCTCAAGCTCATTTGAAAGGGCATCGAATTGAAGACGCTTTACAAGGATGTCTCCACCGAGAGCCAGAACGTAGATTCCATCGCCTTCAATCCGTCCTCTGGCAAAGATTACGATATCGCCAGGATAAATGTTGGCTTCTATCATTGAATCACCTTTGACTTCGGCTGCAGTGAGAATCTTCTTGCTGATGCCTTTCGCCATTGATGCCAGGATATCTATGCTTCTAACCTCAAGACAGTCCTCTGGGAGCTCTTCCTCACCAAGCCCTGCAGAGATCTTCTGAGTAATGAAAGGAATTGTGAGGATGCCTGTTTCAGCATTGTAGTAAGGAGTCTCTGCGTCCATTGGAACATCAAAACCAGCAAGCCAGGTAGGAGAAACATCAAGAGCTTTTGCAAGTTTCATTAGTGGTGTTCTTTTAGGCTCAAATCTGCCTGATACATAGGAACTAATAGTACTAAAATTGATACCTGTTTTCTCAGCAAGTTCCGATTGTGTCATGTTGCTGTGTGCCAAAGCATTCCGTAATCTTATTGCTACTTTATTTTCGTTATATTCATCTTTCATACAGTCACCAACTATGTAAACACATAATATAGGCTAATTTTGTTTTACGCAATATTTTTTGTATTTAGCAAATTTTTTGGATAATTTAGCAAAAATATGCTTGACAGAAGAAAATCCTCGTTTCTATACTACTTGTGAAATTAGCAAGTAAGGAGGTGACATAATGATATACTCCAAACTACGGGGCTTAATAAAAGAGAAGGGCTTATCTGAATCTGATCTGGCAAAAGAAATAAATCTTTCATCCTCAAGTCTTTCTTGTAGACTAAATGGAAAAGTTGATTGGACTGTTCCTGAAGTAAGAGCAATTTGTGATGTATTGCAAATTGATAAATCAGAAATTTATAAATATTTTTTTGCCTAACCACTTGCTAATTTAGCAAGTAAGCAAAACTAAGGAGCACTATATGACACAGACTCAGGAACAGAGATTAAGGCTTGCACTTGATATGTATCGAATCAGGCTGGAGCAGGCTAGGGTGGATCTGGCTGGCTATCTTAGGAATCTCAAGAAGCGGCTTGATAAGGATGCCAGGACACTGAATGCAGAGAACAGGAAGAAGCTGTATGAGCAGGGTGAGGTTCTGGATGAAATTGCATTACTTCTCCTCACGGAAGAGCCAGAGCTTGGCTTTGATGACAGCGCTTTCTTCTTCGACCTCTTTGAAGGTAAGGAGAGCATCTATGGATAAGCCGCTTTATACAATGGCAGAAACCGCAAAGCTTCTTCATGTCTGCAGGGGCGATGTCTACAAGCTTCATAATGCCGGACTTCTGAGATGCCTGAAGCTTGGATCGCTGAAAGTACGAGCAGAGGAAATAGAGCGTTTTCTCAAAGAATCAGAAGGAAAGGATTTATCGGATCCTTACAACGTTAAGGATATCGCCATAGAAAAAGCGCCTCGGTAAAGGCGCCACAAAACTGAGAAGCTATACTCTCACAACACAATCATAAGTATAGCAAAGGAAGAGAAATGGAGCAAGTTTACTTCGCAACAGCAGTAACCTTTGCAATCATCGGCAGACAGGCCTTCATCAACTGGAGGGCCGAAAGAAAACACATGAAATCATTATTTGGACAGGCAGATGCGGATGGCCGCGTCTGGCTCATTACATCAGGCATCTCCGGCCTTATCGGCGGCGAATACATAGAGGAGGTGTGATATGCCATATTCCCGAAAGCGCATAGAGAACATCATCACAGATTACAGGATAGTCATAGGAACGCCAGAGGAGGCTGAAGAGAAGGCCCATCAGCTTATTGCACAGGGCTATAAGCCATGGGCGGCACCATCGTTCATCAGTGAATCAGGCTTAGTAAAGGTATGTCAGTCATTCGTCAAGAAGGAGGAAAGGATCGTATGAATGTACACGAACTCAGGGATATAGCTGCAGACCAGCTTCTGGATGCGCTTATCAGGACATCATCGAAGAAGGAAATCAGCGGGGTAGTCTTCACGGCAACATTCAAGAAGACACCGTCATTCGAGACCAAGGCCGTTTTCTCGTTCGAGAAGGACGCAGTCATCGAGACAGAGGAGGAGTGATGGCAATAAAGATTCTGAACACTAAGAACTATGCTGCCAACGGCATCAAGATTCTCGTTTATGGGGCTCCGGGAGCGGGCAAGACAAGACTCTGCGCAACAGCGCCGAATCCTGTCATCCTCTCTGCAGAATCAGGTCTTCTCTCGGTAAGGGATTCGAATCTCGATTACATACCGATTTCGACTATCGATGATCTCTATGAGGCCTATGCCTTCTGCACTGGCTCTGAGGACATGGCGAAGTACGACACCATCTGTCTGGACTCTGTATCAGAGATAGCAGAGCAGGTGCTGGCTAATGAGCGCAATGTTTCCAAGGATGGCAGGCAGGCTTACGGAAATCTCAATGAGCGCATGAATTCGCTTCTCCGCTGCTTCAGGGATATCCCGGGGAAGAACGTCTACTTCTCCGCAAAGATGGAATTCGACAAGGGCGCTGATGGGGTGGCTATGTTCCGTCCGTCACTTCCAGGAAAGACTCTCACTCAGGGCATTGGCTACTTCTTTGATGAAGAGTTCGTGCTTCTTGCTGAGAAGGACAAAGAAGGGAATGTCGTCAGGAAGCTCCAGACAACAGGCGACAGCTCATATGAAGCCAAGGACAGGTCAGGTTCTCTCTTCCTTTATGAGTCTCCAGACCTTGGGGCAATCATCCAGAAGATTGCAGGAGGGATGCATGGCTAAGCCGATTCAGGAAATAAGCCAGGATAAGCTGACCCGATTCAATGAGATAGTCCAGGACATACAGGAAACAAAGTTTCACATAGCTGCATGTCAGAACTACATGAAAGCCAGAGAAAAGGAGCTTATGGAGCTCTGCTCCGCTGTTGAACCTACTTCAGACTTTGAGGGAACCGAATCGATGAAATCAGACAGGTTCCAGGTCGGCTTCGTCTACAAGCTTACAAGGAAGATAGACAAGGAGAAGGCTGACGAGATCCTCAGGGAAAGGGGAGAGAGTCCTGAGTCTTTCTTCAATGTGAAATATGACTATTCAGCCACGCTTTTCAAGATGCTCAGTCCGGAAGACCAGCGTGTTATCCAGGACTCAATGACTACAAAGAGAGCCAAGACGGCTATCGAGATAAAGCCACTCATGACTGAGGGCAAGGAGGAATAATATATGGCAAGGTTGGACCAGACCTTTTATCCGGGACAGTATCCCTGTTCGTCAGAGAGACTGCTTGAACCGATTCCAGCAGGAACATATGAAGTCCAGGTTGTGGATGCAGACCTGAAGACCACCAAGAATCTTGATGGGCAGTATATCCAGCTGGAGCTTTCTGTAATCAGGAATGCAAATCCTGATTACAACGGCAGAAAGGTATTTGCGAATATAACTGTCTCAAACCCATCACAGAAGGCCGTTGATATCGGCAGGGCCCAGATCATGGACCTCTGTGAGATATTCGGATTCACGAATGGATTCAATGACACTGACATGCTGAAGAACAGGATTCTCGGCGTGAAGGTAAAGGTCTCAGACGGAACTCCTGACCATCCGAACAAGAGGAATGATGTCACGGCATATCTTTATCCTGATGGACGTGTTCCTGGCAAGGGACCTCTTCCATCAGGGACTCCACAGATGTCAGCTTCTGCGGCAGAACCTGCAGCTGCTCCGAAGGAACCGTTAAAGAGGCCTTTCTGATGGCTAAGGTCGATATCAATCCGAATATCTCCATTACTCTCCAGAGGGCAGTTGATGAAGCTGCCTTCTGGAAGCTGCAGGATGGCAGGCCGAGAACATATCTTGGAGCTTCCATCATCGGGCATCCTTGTGCACGCTATCTCTGGCTCAGTTTCCGCTGGTTCGGATTTGAGCTCTTTGATGGCCGCATGCTCCGTCTCTTCAGAAGGGGCAAGAGGGAAGAGGAGACAATCGTTGAGGACCTCAGAGATGCAGGGATAGTCATAGAGCACGTTCTTGATGATCAGCTTACATTCGATTTCGGCTGCCATGTCATCGGCCATCCTGATGGCTTCATAAAGAGCGGGGTTCCGGAAACTCCGAAGACTGAGCATATCGCAGAGTTCAAGACACACAACGATGACAGCTTCCATGAGCTTCTGAAGCTTGGCGTGAAGGAAGCCAAGCCGATGCACTGGGCACAGATGCAGTGCGGGATGATCGGAGCTACCAGGCTCTTTGGCCATCAGGTGAACCGCGCTCTTTATGTGGCTATCAACAAGAATACGGATGAGTATTACTTCGAAAGAGTAAGGCTCGATGAAGGGAAGGCCCTGGAGATCATCAAGCGTGGCCAGGATATTGCCACTGATGATTATATCCCGCTGAGACTTTCATCCAAGCCGGATTGGTACCAGTGCAAGCTCTGCTTCTTCCATGACTTCTGCCACGGAAGCATAGAGAACCGGACGCTCCCTGAAATCAACTGCAGGACATGCTGCCATTTCACGGCAGACAAGGATGGGAAATGCCGCTGTGCGCTTTTCGATAATGCGGAGATTCCTGCAGAAGCCCAGCTCAAAGAACAGTATTGCCACGTGTTCCATCCAGACATGGTGCCGGACTGGGCACAGGCAACAAAGCTCAGCACAGAGACAAGCATGGCTTATTCGATTCCTCAGCTGGGAGATGACATAGTGCTCAACGGGGCAGGCGGATATTCATCCAGGGAAATCATAGACGCGATAAAAGGAGGGGCTGCAAGTGCCGCTGGAATTAAGAGGCTATCAGAAGAAGACAATAACATCTCTTTTTAGCTGGATGGAGAAGAACCAGGGCAATCCATGCGTGGTCCTCCCGACAGGTGCAGGTAAATCCCTTGTTATCGCTGGATTCATCCAGCAGACGCTTGAATTATGGCCTGATACAAGGATTCTTGTCCTTACCCATCAGAAAGAGCTTATAGAACAGGATGCAAGACAGCTGCATAGACTTCTTCCTGATGTATCCATCGGAATCTATGCAGCTTCTCTTAAGAGTAAGGAACTGGATGAGCCTGTGACATTTGCTTCTATCCAGTCAATCTATAAAAAGACAGGTCTCCGATGGAATGTGATACTGGTAGATGAGTGCCATCTCATCAACAATGATAACCAGGGGATGTACCGCACGTTCCTGAAGAACAGCTGCCGCCGTGTCATCGGATTCACTGCGACTCCTTACCGCATGGGGCAAGGGTATCTTACTGATGGTGACGGGCTTTTCTCAGGGCTTATATCAGAGGTATCTATCCTTGACCTTCAGAACATGGGATACCTTGCAAAGCTCAGGAGCAAGGGGACATTCACAAAGCTTGATTGCTCAGAACTCCATCTCCGCGGAGGAGAATTCATTGAATCAGAGATGCAGGAGAAGCTTGATGTGTACTCCACGAATGAAGCCATAGCGGAGGAGATAATCAGATCTGCTGAATATTATGGCAGAGAGCATATCCTCATCTTCTGCAGCGGTATTGAACATGCAAAGCATATTGCAGAGATTATTTCCGGAAAAGGTATGAAAGCTAAGGATATCAACGGTTCGATGAGCACAGAGGACCGTGAGGATATCCTCTATCAGTTCACGCACGGGATGATAACTGCACTCACCAATACCCAGCTCCTGACAACAGGCTTTGACTATCCGGATATCGACATGATCTGCATGCTCCGGCCTACGATGTCGCCGGGCCTCTACAGTCAGGAGCTCGGAAGAGGCCTGAGGCTCAAAACCGGAAATAACAAGGACTGCCTTGTCCTGGACTTTGCAGGAAACGTGCAGAGACATGGGCCACTTGCATATGTAGCACCGCCATCGAAGAAGAGCGAAGGAAGAGGCGGGGTAGCGCCATGCAAGGAATGCCCTGAATGCCTGGAGATAGTTCCTGCTTCAGCTTCCGTCTGCCCTTCATGCGGATATGAGTTCCCGAAGAATGACATGACATGGATTCTCTTTGATGGGGATGTCAATGGTGATGGACTCACAGCTCACCGCTGCTTCACATGGCTCTGGTCCATAGTCCCGTCCAGGAAGACCGGCATGCCTCAGATTGTATGCGAATACAGGACGATGGATGGAAAGATTTCCAGGAAGTTCTATCAGGTATGGAACGAAGGATGGGCAGGGCAGAAGGGCAGGCAAGGGATTACTGAGCTGATGCGGAAACTGAGGCTCACAGCCAATCCGGATGAGGACTGGCAGGCTCTTGTAGGCCGGATTTCTGCCTGTCCATGCCCTTCGATCATCGTCACGCAGAAGGATAAGAAGCTCCACCGCTACGAGAACGTAGTCAGGGAATTCTGGGAAGAGGATGTAAAGAGGATAGAAGAGCGGGCAAGGAAGCTTAAGGAGGAGGCTGATGAGCACAGGAAACGAATACTCGGTAAGTGATATAGAGCGTTCCATCCAGAGCGACATGGGCGTCCTTGTCACGATTCCTGATACTCCTGGCTCATTCATCCGCTTCGACGTGAAGAAGAAAGGAGATAAGGCTGGCTGGTGCGTCTACTACGTCAATGAGCACTGCGTTGTCGCTCTCTATGGTTCATGGATCTCCGGACAGAGATATGAATGGGTCAACAAGGATAAGAAAGAGATAACGCCGGAAATCCGCCGTGAGGTAGAGGAATCCAGAAAAAGAAGGGATGAGGAGATAAGGGCAGAGCAGAACAGGGTAGCGGACGCTTCCACTGAGCTCTATGCAGCTCTCCCCGCTGCTTCCGATGATTTTCCCTATCTGATGAGGAAAGGCATCAAGAACCATGATGGGATTCTCCGATACAACGAAGAGGGGGATTATCTTGGCTCATATATCGCTGCGCCGCTCTTTAACTCTTCAGGAGAGATAAGAAGCCTGGAGCGTATCTATCCGGACGGAAAGAAGCGCTTCATGCAGGGAGGAGAGAAGAAGGGCTGTTACTGCGTTATCGGAGATCTGGAGGATAAAGCCTTCCTCTGCGAGGGTTATGCCACCGGAGCCAGCATCTATGAATCCACGGGAATACCTGTTGTTATCGCATTCGACTGCCACAATCTGAAGCCAGTTGCGGACGCACTGAGGGACAGAGTGAAGCTGATAGCCGTTGCCGATAACGATGAGAAGGAATCCGGAGCCAATCCAGGACTGGAATGCGCGAAGGAAACGGGGCTTTATTACGTACTGATTCCTGAAGCAGGGATGGATGCCAATGATTATGCACAGAAGCACGGAGCGGACGCTCTGAAGGAGCTTCTCTGCCCGTCAGCATCCGAATGGATAGAGGATGGCGATGAATATCTGAAATCCCCTCAGCCGATGAAGTGGTGGATCAAGAACTGGATTCCTGAAGAAGCCCTAGTGATGCTCTATGGAGCCAGCAATGCCGGAAAGAGCTTCATTGCCCTTGATATGCTTCTCACCATGTCTACAGATCTTGGTTCCTGGCAGGGCTTCAGAGCCAAGAAAGCGAACTGCCTTTATCTATGCGGTGAGGGCCGTGCGGGACTCAGAGGGCGTGTAGCGGTATGGGTTCAGGAACATAAAGGGTCAACAACGGGTAATTTCAAGGTCTCCAAGGGGCCTAAGAGGCTCAATGAGCAATCGGATCTGGAATACGCCTGCCAGCAGATAGACCTGTCGGGAATGAATCCTGACGTGATTGTCATCGATACGCTCAACAGGCACTTCTCCGGCAATGAGAACGATGCGGAGGAAATGGGCGGTTTCATCGAGAGCTGCACAGCTCTACAGGAACGCTATCACTCGACTGTGATCATCATCCATCACACAGGGGTTTCAAAGGACGCAGAAGGCAGGGCAAGGGGCTCATCATCCCTCAATGCAGCCATAGAGACGGCAATCTGCGTAACCAATGAAGATGGCTATCTGACGCTCAATCAGACTAAGCAGCGCGATATCGAGAAGCTTCCTCCTCTCCAGGTCCATCTGAGGGGAGCCACGATTAAGGGCTGGTTCGATGAGGATGGAGAGCCAGTGAGGAGCGCTGTTGTTGAGAGCATTGAAGAATCTGAACGTGATATCCCGGAGACACTTCCTGCAGGCGAGGAGATGACGATCCTCACCGATGCCTGGCTGTGGTCCGGATGCGGAATCAAAGAAGGATACCCCGCTCTGACAAAGGGAGAGCTCAGGGCATATATGAAGGAGGAACTGAAATGGGGCAGAGGGCAGATCAAGAGAGCGTTCTATACGGATAGCCAATATCGCTATCTGAGAAAGCTGCAGGAGAGCTGCAGGATAACGGTTGAAGAAGAGCAGATCTTCATCGTGAACAGAGCTGATATAACGGCCTGTTTTCTGCTCGAAAAAGAGGGTAAGCACCATGAGCACCATACAGGCACCATATAGCACCTATGGTGCCACTGGTGCTACTGCACTCAAACTGGCACCACATGGGTGGTACACACTCTCTCTTAGAGAGTGTACCCCTATGGTGCCAATGGGTGCACGGGCAGAAAAGGTGCAGAGGAATAGGAGGTGGAAAACAATGAAGCACCATACGACTGAAGCCCAGATTCAGGCTGAGGTTGTGCAGCTGCTGCAGAAGGAAAGAATCTTCTGCCATAGCGTGCCTAATGAGGGAGCTGGCACAGACATGATAAGGACCACCCAGCTCATAGCTCTTGGCTTGAGAAAAGGTGTGGCTGATCTCATTGTCTGGTGGCCGGATGGTATCGGGTATCTGGAGATGAAGAGGCCCGGCGGAAAACAGTCAAAGGAACAGATGCTCTTCGAGGGCAAATGCAAGGAGTACGGAGTGAGCTATGACCTGGCTCATTCAGTAGCGGAAGTAGAAGCACTTATAGAGTGGCATAGGAGGAAAGCATGAGCGCATTTGGAGTCTGCTGCATTATCGCAGTAGCAGCAATAGGTATTGCATTGATTATCGGTGCATGGAAACACGACTGGAAGGAGAAGTGATATGGGCGAGGAAAGAGAGCTTGAAGCTATGAGAGCTGAATATGACGGCAGGGTTATGACCGTTGAGTTATGGGATACGGCTAACGGTGAGACTGAAACGCTGGATGCTACTGATAAGCCTCATCAGGATTTCGTGAATGCGCTTACAGGTCTGAGGGATATATTCCTGGATCATATGGAACTTCCGGAATTAGACGGACGCTGCATCGTCACAGGGCTGAAGAAAAAGGATACAAAAGACAGCTATGGCTTTGTGATATCGGCAATCATACATTGTCCAGGAACGCATACGGATCTGAAGGTAAAATCATCAACTCTTACCGTGCCTGCAGATGGCTTCTTCGATGAGGAGGACCAGTATGGATTCCAGCGTCATGAACCAGAGGATTATCTCTGGGCGCTTACGGACGATGAGATAGACCGATGCGAGAAGGTGCTTGAAGAAGCTTATCTCTATGCCAGGGAAGGGAAGAGAAAGGAAGACGGTCAGCTAGACATATTCAAGGAAGCTGAGAAGGAAGGCGTTATAGAACCGCTCCAGCTTGAGGATAAGACAAAGCAGCTTCCGGATGGCTCATGGGTACCGCAGCTTGAAGGAGGAGAAAGATGAGAAACGTTCTTATCGGGATTATTGCAGCACTCATCATCGTGCTGATTGTTGTGGCTTATTATGCGTTTGCTCCGGCTGTCGCCAGAGTAGATGCAAGGGTTCAGGGAGATATCGAACAGGAGTATATCATCCAGGACGCCAGAACTAGGGTGTCTACCTACGAATGGTTCTATGACCAGTATGAGCAGATACAGGCAACAGAACTGAAAGCCCGGATAGCAAAGGGAACAGAAGAGGAAGCAGGTATCCAGATGGTGTTGGCTTCAATGATCGCAGAATACAACGCAATGGCAAGGAAGGAGCATACAAGAGCACAGTGGATGCCAACCGACCTTCCTTACCAGATAGAGATGGAGGTGGAAATATGAAGAGAGTCGTATCAATCGTTCTGATTATCGCAATGGCTGCAGTGCTTTTCGCAGGCGGCATCGAGGAATCAGATCAGAGGAAGAATAGCAGAGTTACTTCTGAAGCTATGACTGATTCAGAGTCAAAAGCACTTAGAGTTGTTCCCATTCCGGAGGTGTCATATTTCAATGAACGCAAAACCATTGCGGAATGGTCAAAGAGATGGGATAAGCCATCAGTTGTTACCTATGTTTATCTCATCAGTTATGGAAACATTCTTGGTTATTATGTCTGCAATGGAAAGCCTGCATCGATACAGAGCTATCTAGTTCCGGAAACAACGATGGATAGGTCTTCTTCTGTTGGCTATCACGATAAGGAGGTTATGGATATCGATGGTACATATGGCACCCTGAATTACGGCATCCGCTTTTTCACAGCAGAAGGTACAGCCGTTGAATGGGGAGGTATGGGAGCAACGTACCTCTATTCAGATGCACCGCTGCCGATAAACGTGCCGAAGCTCAATGCCATTGCTGAGTAGCAAATAAGGAGGAATGAACCCGTGTACACAGAAGAAATGACCAAAGAGGAGCTTCAGAAGCTTCTCGATGAATATAGGGACAAGAATGTTCAGCTTGAAATAGAGCGTGATACGTACAAGCACGCACTGGAAAAGGTAATGAACCATAAGAATCTGTACAGGGAGGCGATAGTGAATCTCTCTAAGGTCCTCATGAATCTAACGGAGGAGGAAGCATGACAACGATTGCAGCCATTCCACGAGGGATAGGTATGAGTATTGAGAAAGCTTGGCTTTCCTTCTATTCAGCAATTCTGAATACCGCAATAGAGGACGCAGGTAAGATGGACAAGGATGGAACGGAATCCCGGGCCTCCAGATCTGCCGCCTCCTTTGCTCATAGAGGATTCTGTAAAGAGCTCTGTGAAGCAATAGAAATTGATTATGGTCGGTTCTTTAAGGTTTTTGAGAACAAGAGACGGACAAGAATCCGTGATTACAGAAGGAGATTGAGAGCCCGATGAGAATCTTTACACCTGAAATGGATTCTTTTCTGAAAAGTTATGTTGCAGATACACCGTATAGAGTTCTGGCTGATATGGTTAATGCTGAGTTTAAAACATCGTTTACCAGACAGCAGGTTAAAGATCGTTGCAAGCTGCTCAGGCTGAAGAATAGGGTTGATGGAAGATTTCTGAAAGGCCAGATTCCCTGGATGAAGGGAAAGCCTTCTGCGAATCATCTTCCTGTTGGCTCTGAAACAATCTGGGGCGGTGATATCTACAGGAAGATTCAGGAACCTGGCATATGGAAAAGGCTGAATCATATTGTCTGGGAAGAATCTTTCGGTCCAATCCCAGAAGGTATGCTCATGATTTTCCTTGATGGTAATCATATGAATTGTTCCCTGGATAATCTCATGCTTGTGAAAAGAAGCGAGATCAGACCGCTTTATTACCATGTGCCAGAACTGAGGAGCGGAAACAGAGAACTGGCGAGGACCGCTGTCAATTATTTCAGGTTAAGGATGAAGATTCGGAATCTTGAGAAGGATAAAAGATATGGGTCTTAGGAATACTCTTCTGGATCTCAATGATTATCTCTTTGCAGAAATGGAAAGGCTTGATAATGAAAGACTTTCTCCTGAAGGACTGAAAAGAGAGATTGAGAGGGCCAAGGCAATGAGCCTTGTTGCAGGAAGCATCATAAGCGGTGCGTCTGTGGTTCTTCGTTCTGCACAGTTCAGTGCGGAATGGGGGGACGACGCGGAAGTTCCGAGAATGCTTTTAGGAGATGGCTGCAGAAAGCCAGATATCCCAGAAATACGATTAGGAGGTTTTGATGAAAAGCATAAAGAAGGCAAGATTCTTCAAGGGTGATATTATCCGGTCAAAGGATTACAGAACCTATAAAGTTGAGGAAATACAGCATGATGAGAAGGGTAAAAGGGTTGTTGTAGCCTTTCCTCATGGCTTTGCTGGTATGGGAGTCCGCTTCTTTGATACAGATGAGAACTATTCGCTGGTGAGGTAGAATGCAAGGCTCAAAGACACCTATCGTCCTTATCTATCAAAGGCCTCATAAGACTGAGTTCTATTCATCAGTCTCTGAGGCTGCGCGGATGACTGGTTTATCTAGGAAAAGCATCCTGCGTGGTCTCAGGGATCCTGATGGCTGGATTCCCAATACCAGACCGATTATCTTTGTCGAGGAAGCTGTTGTGCCAGCTTCTGACAATTGACTTGACCTGTTCGCATTCAGGACAAGTGCGCTTCCATCTTCCAGCCAGCGGGTTAAAGACTGTAAGATATGGGAAGCCTCCGCAAGAAATGCAAGACATATGGATGCCCTAATCTTCATCACAATGCTTCAGGCTATTGTGATGAATGTACGGCTAAATACAGAGCGAATCATCCGCACATAGAGGATGATGAGAAGCCTACAGCTCCAGCCAGAAAGGAATACAGCAGCTGGAAGTGGAGGAAGTTCTCATCTGACTTCCTGCGTCTTCATCCTATCTGTGAGATATGCGGAGCTCCTGCAGCATGTCTGGATCACAAGGATATGACTGCAGACATGATGGTTGATGCCTATGGCGGCTTTGATTATGACCCATCTCATTATCAGGCGCTCTGCCGTTCCTGTAATGCAAGGAAAGGCACGAGGGAAGACCGGGCGATGAGAGCAGCATATCAAAGAGATCTTGCAGCATTATCGCAGCACCCCGAGGGGAGGGATGAGAAAAATCATGACCCCGCCACGACCGCGTTCGGTGGAGACGTTCCCACACACGGAGGTGATTGCTGATGCCTAGGGCGATAGAGAACGCGGTCCTTCAGAGAACTCCAGAACCTGCTTCATGGCTCTCAGAAATCGCGAAAGAACATTTCAAATACATTGTTCCGCTTCTCATCAAGGACGAGGTAGTCTGTGTTGTAGATGTTCCTGTACTTGAAGCGGCATGCGAACTGTACTCAATCTTCAGGGACAGGACAGAGAAACTTTCTGACAGGAAGTCTGCGCTGGCTTCTTATATCTCAATCATGTCCGCGTTTGGTGTCACTTACAAAGCAAGGAAGACGCTTTCTATTTCTAAGGAAGCCGGAAGTCAGGAAGCTGACCCTACATTCGGAGGCCTGTTCGATGACAAGAAGTGAAATCGTTACAAGGCTCACGGATCATTATTCAGAAGCGTATCAGCATTATCGCTTTGCGGTTCTGTATGGGACCCGTGCAGCTTCCAAGGCTGAGAAGGCTAAGGTACAGAGGCAGGAAGCTGACCTGAAGAATGGTGTCCCTGGATTCCGCTTTGATATGGAAGCAGGACTGAGACCTCTGTTATGGATTGCTATCAATCTGGCTTTCCCGAAGGGCGGCAAAAGAGGCCAGCCTATGATGCTTTCCGACTGGCAGGCATGGGACACCATAGTCCTCTTCGGCTGGGTGAAGAGAGACAATCCAAAGGTCCGGAGATTCACAGATGCCTTCATAGAGGTTGCTAGGAAGAATGGCAAGAGCACCTATGTGGGAGCTCTACTTGACTATCTCGCGTTCGGGGAAGTCGATGGAGTTAGCTGCTATATCGGCGCCACATCACTTGACCAGGCAGGAGAGACATTCAGGAGAGCCGCTGATTCCCTGAAACTCCGGAAGGGCGATAAGGTCATAGTCTCCGATAGCAAGAACAACAAGCAGATCAAGTTTAAAGACAGTGAGATAACAGCCATAGCTGCAGAACCGAAGGATGGCAAGCTTTCGTATGCAGCTGTCATAGATGAGTACCATCAGCATAAGGATAATGGGCTCTTGAACTCTATAGCTTCAGGCAACATTTCCGAGCAGCAGGCCATGCTGATAAGGATAACTACCGCTGGCGTATCGCTTGGCGGGGTGTGCCATGAGGAATACAAGAAGTGCAAGCGTGTTCTTAGCGGAGAGCTGGAGATACCGCGTTATTTCATCTCTATCTATGAGCTTGATGAGAAGGACAGCGTAGATGATCCATCGGTCTGGCCTAAAGCAAATCCAAATTGGGGTGTTTCCGTGGACCCTGAGACATTCGAGAGCCACTATGAATATGCCAGGGCATCGGAAGATGACATCATTGATTTCAAGACAAAGAACCTGAATATGTGGTGTCACAGTCTCCATAAGTGGGCAAATATGCCTATCTGGATGGAGCGATGCAGATGGACTGTCGATGAGGAGAGCCTTGCAGGCCGCATGGCTTATGGTGGCCTTGACCTTTCTGCTGTGTCCGATTTCACAGCCTTCACTCTGGATTTCCCGATGGATGACGGCCGGCATGTCCAGATTACTCATTTCTGGATTGCTGAAAGCATGGTGACTGCTATCTCCAGACAGTGCCGTATTCCGCTTAGGAAATGGATAGAACTTGGATGGGTAACTGCGACACCTGGTGATGTCATTGATTATGATTATGTCAGGGATTATCTCACGGAAGCCTACAGCCGCTATCAGATCCATTACATAGCAGCAGACCGCTGGAAGATTGAGGAGCTTGTGAAGCTCATGCCTCCATGGTTCACGGATGTGGCTTATGAATTCTCTCAGGGCATGAAGACTATGAGCCCGACTATCATGGATTTTGAGCGCGCATATCTGGAAGGCAATGTTACTGATAACGGGAATGAGGTTGTGGACTGGATGATGAGCTGTGCAGAAACTTTCCAGGATACGACAGGGAACGTGAAGCTTGTGAAACCTAAGAAAAGGACAGAAGCCAGAATAGACGGGGTCATCACCTCTGTGATGGCTTTATCAAATGCGAAAACCAATGATATGGCTGCCTTTTCAGGCAGTGTGGAGGACATGCTTACAGCATGGTGATATGAATGGGCCTCATAGATTTCTTCAAGAAGAAGACAGAATCGATAGCATCAACCATAGCATATGGCTCAGGAAGAAGAATAACCAATCCGCCGAATGATCTTTACAATTCGGCTCTCTGGTCTTGTGTAGTGAATCTTTCCAGGCTTTATGCGACTCTTCCTTGGCATGCCTATAAGATTGATGGCAATGGCAATAGATCCACGGAAGAGAAGACCATTCTTTCAGAGCTCCTGAAAAAACCGAATGCATACATGACATCGTATGATTTCCGTTTTGTCATGGGTTTCAACTTCGAGATGCGGGGTGAGGCTGTTGCTATCATAAGGCGTTCCAGAGCAGGATTTCCGATTGCGCTCTGGCCTGTATCTCCTTCTTCCATTGTGGCTTCTGCTGATGGCGATATTCTCAAGTATACCTATGCTCTTACGGGAGAGACGTTCAGCGCCTCTGATATTCTGCTTCTGCGGAATACGCCTGTTGGATACGGAGCCGGTTCTGTTCTGGACCCGATGCGATATGCCAGGAATGATATAGAACTAGCTCAGAAATGCAAGGACATGCAGGCGGAATATTATGATGGAGCGTCCATTGTTGGAAATAACATCAGTGTGCCAGCAAGCTTTGACAAAGAAAAGAGAGATGAGCTGAAGAAGATGTTCGATGCTGCGCGAGGCTTCCGTAATTATGTCATGGATGAGCGTGTGAAAATAACGCCTATCCAGGTACAGAATGCTGATATCGCCAAACTCAGCGAAGCTCAGAAGTGGTCTGCGACTGAAGTAGCAAGACGCTTCAATGTGCCTCCTTTCTTTATTGGAGACACGACAGGAACATACAATAACTCAGAGCAGCAGGGCCTTCAGATGGTCATCTACTGTCTTCAGCCAAGGATTGCAGCGTGGGAAGCTGCACTCAATAATGCACTCTGCCGGGAGCGTGAATACATCAAGTTCTCTCTGGAAGGGCTCCTCCGCGGAGACCATGCTACAAGAGCCGCTTTCTATCATAACGCTATCATGGATGGCTGGTATTCCATCAATGAGGTTCGCCAGAAGGAGGAGATGCCAGGCATCGGCCCGGATGGTGACGTGCATTTCTTCCCGATGAATTACGGCAATCTCTCTGATGTCGTGGCAGGGAAGTATGCTGGTGGGTCCAATGGCATGGGCTCGTTATGGAATATCCCTGCATCAGAAGGCTACAGGCTGGATAGCGGGAAAGAGAGCATAGAGGAATCCAGAAAGAGGATGAAAGCTGAGAAGCGGGCTCATGATCTTCTTTTCGTTGAAGAGGCTCAGAAGCCTGCGAAGAGCAATAGAGCGAAACTTGAGAAGCTTATCAGGGAACAGCTGAAGGTTTCCATTGAAGAATTGCGGCGGCTTATTGCTACAGGCGCCCCTGCAGATAGTGTGATTGCTGACTTCAGGTCATGGCTGGAACGACATGCAAAGGATATGGCTCCTCAGTACAAGACGATTTACCTTGATGTGCTTGAGAAGATGGTCCCGGTAATCCAGGGAGAAATAGGGAATGATAGCAATGTCAATGATTCGAAGCTTGATGCATATGCCGGCTCTTATGCAGACGATATGGCATTGCGTGTTGCCGGAACGGCAGGACATACAGCTGAAGGTTCTGTGGGAACCGAGCACTTCGATGATGATATGGACAGGCTTGAGCAGGATTATCCGATAGAGCAGAGTGAAGAGGAAACCAACAGATCTAGCAATGCTTTCTCGCTTTTTCTTTTCTCCCAGCTTGGCGTGACTGTCTATCACATAGTCGCTGCTTCAAACAGCTGCAGTTTCTGCGGGGCGATCGATGGCAAGGTGGCTTCTGTTGAAGGCTATGTCCTTCAGAAAGGTTCTGATGTGGATACAGGAGAAGGCGGGGTCCGCCATATCGATAAGAACTACAGGCATCCGCCATTCCATTCACATTGCAGATGCTCTGTGGCTCCAGGTGAATGAGGAGGAATTTATGGAAAGAAAATTGCTGATTGAATCAGGTGGATATCTGAAGAAAACTGCTGTGATGAAGGAATCAGAAGGGGAGAGCAGGGCAAAGTGGTCTGCTCCTGTCTGGAAGCTTGGTGAGATGAACCTCAATGGCCGAATCTACAGCCTGCCTCTTGCTGAAAGGCTTGTCGCAGAGGGGCGGTCGACTCTGTCTTATGATGGCCATGATGTTAACTGGGTTTCCGGCGAGGAATATGGGATAGCTAAAGCCGTATGCTCCAATCCGCGGATTGAGGAGATGCAGCTTGTTGTGGACATCGAGTTTGTAGATAAAGCCTATGAAGCCCTTCTTGTAGAACTGATAGAGAAAGACATCCAGATAGGAGTCTCTTCTGTCGGATATGGGGAACAGGATCCGGTTTCCGGAATCATAATTCCCGAGAGTTATGAACTTGTCCGTTATCTGGACTTTGTCACTATGCCTGCAGGAGAGGTCTACATGAAAATGGGTGAAAAGGCGAGGACACAGCGCCAGAGACGCTCTGTGGAGACAGTGGTCAAGACAGGGGCTGACGAGGCGATGGCTGAAAGGCGGTCAAAGGTTGCGAAGGATCTCGCAAAGTTTCTGATAAGGAGATAAGGACTATGTTCGTAAAGAAGAAGGAGCAGATCCAGAAGAGGCTTGAAGCCATCGAGAAGAAAGTTGAAGAGACATTCGAGAGAATGCTGGAAACATCATCTGATGAGGATGTCAAGAAATATGAGATGCTGAAGAAGCAGGCTGATGACCTTCAAGAGGAGCTTGATAACATCGAAGCCTTGGAAGAGAAGGAGACGCTTGATGCAGGTGGAGTCCCTGAAGGGATCCAGAAGGATAAGACAAAGAATCCTGAAGCGCTGTCTGAGAGAGCTCAGTTTGGTCTTAAGCTGGTTGAGGCCGTTGCGAAAGGAACTACATTTTCTGGTCTTCTTCCGAGAGAGTGTGCTCAGAATATCCAGATGAAGAAGGAGAAGATTGCACGCATCCGTGGTCTCTGTACAGTCCATCAGGCGAGCGGAGAATATACGGTGATGGTAGAAGGCGATGATGTAGTCGTGGATTACATTGATGAAGCTGGTACATTCGGTGAGACGACGCCCTCTATCACACCCATCGGTCTTCAGGCTCTTAAGCTTGGTGCGCTGACCAAGGTCTCTGAAGAGTATATCGCTGACCTTGGAGTAGATGTCATGGGGTATATTGAGGACAAATTCGCCAAGGCATTTGCAAAAAAAGAAGACAAGGAGATTCTCTTTGGTACAGGAACATCTTCTTCAAAGACGAAAATCCGCGGAATCGCAACTAATGTTGCTTCAGCAAATACTGTAACAGCAGCTTCTCAGACTACAGTTACATGGACAGAAATCAAAAATACAATCCAGAAGCTTAAGGCTTATAGAGGTTCTGCTCATATTGTCTGCTCTCAGACGCTTCTCGATATCATCCACGAGTTCAAGGATGGCGATACATACATGTTCCCACAGCAGGATGAGATTAAGCAGATTATGGGAATCCCTGTAGTTGTATCGGATGAGTGCCCGGCGCTTGCTGCAGGAGCTGTTGCAATGATTGTCGGTGATTTCAGCTATTACCATATCTGTGATCGCTTGAGCATCGAGATGAGAACGCTGAATGAACTTTATGCAGCAACCGGTCAGGTTGGTGTAAGAGGTCAGGAAAGAATCGATGGTGATGTTGCACTCAAAGATGCTTTTGCTGTTCTGAAGCTCAAGGCAAATGCCTGATAGGAGTTCTGCGGATGCTGCTGACGCTTGAAGATCTTAGAACAAAATACGAATTTTCCTTTCCTTCTTCCCAGGAAGAGTCTTATATGGCTCTTCTTGGGACTGCTGAGGAGGAGGTTCTTGCATTGGCTGAAATTGAGCAGGGGGATATTGAAGAGCATTTTGCAGGTGGAGATACCGGATATGTCCTTACTTATACGCCAGTGCTTGAGATAAAGAGCGTCAAGGTGAATGGGGAGGAGGTCCAATATCGGTATGAGAAGCGGGCAAACTATGTGGCTTTGTCATCATCCTCAGATTCCGATGTTGTGATCTCTTATAGCTGTGGATGGGCTGAAGGCTCTGTTCCGGAAACCATCAAATTGGCTATTGCATTCACTGTGCAGCATCTAGCAAAGCTTCAGGGTGGCAAGCTGCTTGGAATAAATTCACGCAACACAGAAGGCGGAACTGAGACTATTGAGCAGTTAACTCCGCCGCTGGCTGTCCAGAAGATGCTTGAACGGTTCAAGAGGAACAAGGCGCTATGAGCGATGAGTTTCTTTCTATTACTGACAAAGGAACTATTAAGGTTGTCTCAGATAAGCTTGAGGCTATCGGAGAAGCCAGGCTCATGGCTTGGGTACGATGGTCATTAGGAGAAGAATCGGACACGTTTGTAGATTACGTTCGGTCCAATTTCCTATCAGGGCAGAAGCTCAATGTCATTACAGGAGAAACAAGAAGCCATGTCGGTGCATGGATGCAGAAGAAGCTGAGAGGTAAGAGACAGAGTGTTTTTGTTATCCGCCCAGGAAAAGGGATAGATGGTCTTCAGAACTATCTGGAACGCTGGACAGGGACAAGACATGAATTCATGCGACCTGCTTTTGATGCATTCGGTGGAGAGTCTCAGATAGCAAGATCGGTTGAGGAGAATATCAGCCGTCAGCTGAGGAAGGTGGAGAATGAGAAATAGCATTGATAGATTCCTCAAAGCTGTTCAGGAATATCTTCAGAAAGCTTTTACGGAAAGAGTGAAAGCTATCAATGAGGAGAATCCTGATATCCATCTTCCTGATATAGCTCTATGGCAGTATGGCTACAGCGGGGTTCTTTCAGGTCTATCGCATTATCCTGGCTGTATTGTCTTTATCAATGGCCGGACTCTCAAAGACCCATATACCACTGAGTTCAGCCTTGTCATAGGAATAGGGATCACTGCTGACTCTCCTGATTATCTTGATCAGCTTGGTCAGCTCTGGGAGGACATCCTGGAAGACTCAATAAGGTCTGATTGGTCTCTTGGAGGGGCCTGTCTTGATACGGATATTGGAGCCAATTTTCAGACAGACAGTGTAAACAACGTGTATCTCATCCAGGTTCAGCTTGCTTGTCAGGTAGATATAGGAGGGTTTGTGTATGCAGATGCAGAAACCGATAAAGACACAGAAGGAAAGGGAGCGATTCTTCCGATGCCCGAAGTGTCTGGAAGTGAAGGGGCCGTATCCGATGGAGAAGGAGACGGTGTTCTGCCCGCATTGCGGGATGCTGATGATGCCGGAGAAGAAGGAATCGGCACAGAAGAAACCTCTATACAGTTAGAGGATAAGGAGGAATGAACCATGGCTGTAATGGCAGGAAAAAATGGTGAGATAAAAATCGGTGAAAACAAAGTAGGTTACATTGATAACTTCTCGATAAACGTGAATCTCGGCAGCGCGGAGACTTCGCAGATAGGAAAGCAGTGGAGAGATTACATTGCTACATGTTCTGATTGGTCTGGATCGCTTTCAGGAACGCTGGATTATGCGGATCCTGCTCAGAAAGCTGTCGTGGATGAGCTTCTTACTCCGACTGATACAGCAATGACTGGAGAATTCAAGATCGGGCCAGCGTTGACGGTAACGGGTGATTTCTTCATTACATCAGTAAGCATCACTGGTTCTTTTGCTGATAAGGTTGCTGTTTCCATCAATTTCCAGGGAACAGGTGAGCTTGCTGTGAAGAGCTCCACATGAGGTGATGAATGATAACTTTATCCAGGACAAAAACGATAACGGTTGCCTTTATGGGCGTTGAGGTGGAAGTTACCTTCAATGTTCCCACTGCGGAAGAAGTCGAAACAACTATAAGAGGTGCAAAAGACCTTAAGGATTCAGATCTCATCAAAGCTTTTGTCACTTCAGTGAAATCTGCAGAGATATCAGGATGGCAGGATGGGATAAGTGCAGAGGAAACTCTGGCTTCTCCTGGAACATACCCGCTTGTTAATACAATAGCTCAGCAGATAGTGCAGTCGGCTTTTCTGACAGAGAAAGAAAAAAACTGATAACTGCCGCGTATTCGCTTCTTTGTGAAGGATACACGGCGGATTATGAAGCGTTTGATGAAGAAAGAATGGTGATGCTGAAGACAGAGGTGTGGGTGAAGGCAGTGGATATAGTCCCTGCAATCACTGATTCTGAAGCACTCTCTGCAATCAGCTTCTATCAGAGATACAAGAGGATGGGGATGCCTTATGGTTCATGGGCACTGAATCCTGAAAAACTTGTGGAAGTCGTGGATGCATTGGAACCTCTTGATAGGTTCTATCATCCCGGCTTGAAGATTTGACGGCGAGGAGAATGCACAGTAACATAAAGCCATGGAATGGTATGAAAGGAATAATAAATCTTTCTGGAAAGGCATGAAGATAATGATTGGTATCATTATCGGTATTCCTGCAGCTTTTATTATATTCCTCATTTTCAGTTTGTTCCTGTGATGTTCTTCTAGCCATTGTGGACTGGAATGGCTAAAAACGAGATTACTATTCAGATTGCGGCTAATGCCCAGAATGCAGTAAATGGCATAAATTCTGTGAATCAGAAGCTTGACCAGCTGCAGAAGGCGACTGATACAGCTTCTTCGAAATTCCTGAGACTTTCTGCAGGAGTTCAAGGTGCAATCAGCATTTTCACAGCTGTCTCATCTGTTGTTCAGAAGGTTGCAGAAGCAGCCTCTGCATGTGTCTCGGCTTATGCGGCTCAGGAACAGGCTGAAATACGTCTGCAGACTACTCTTAAAGCTACCCAGAATGCAGTCGGTATGTCGGCATCTGAGCTTCTTGACCTTGCTGAATCCCTTCAGAAGGTAACGGCATATTCAGATCAGGAGATTATTGCGGTTGAAGGCATCCTTGCAGCTACCAGGAAAATAGGCCGTGATGTCATGCCGGAAGCTACGAGAGCCGTTCTCAATATGGCTGCTGCAACCGGAGAGGATGCTACGCAGGCGGCAGAACGTCTTGCACAGGCTCTTGCAGATCCTGCAGGAGAGATAGAAAGCCTTAAGGAAGCTGGTATTCAGCTTACAGAGAAGCAGGCTGAGAATGTAAAGGCTGTTCAGGAGCAGAATGGAATATACTCAGCCCAGCAGATAATCCTGGATGAGATAGCCGCTACATATGGCGATATGGCAAGAGCCATTGCTGATACAGATACAGGGAAGCTTCAGAAGATAGGAGATGTCTGGACTGATATCAAGGAGGGGCTGGGGGAAGGACTTCTCAACGCAATTTCTCCAGCATTGAATACTATCTACAGCCAGCTTTGTGCTATCTCTGATTGGATTAATGGAGCCAATGCCCTTGAAGCTGCAAAAGGATATGACAGTAACCTTTCAGAATATTCCAGTGAAGCATTAAGACAAGCTAGGGATAGCGCAAATAATTGGTTAGAGAAATGGGAAGATAATTGGTTTGCAGATGATAAAGAGATTGCAAATTATCAGCGTGCTGTTAAAAATATAACAGCAGAGCTTGAACGAAGAGGAGCCGAAGGTTCAGAGGTAGGCTGGTGGGTTGAAGATTTACGCCAACAGGAAGAACAGGAAAAACAAGAAAGGATAGAGAAAGCCAAAGCTGTAAATAGTTCTGCCAATGCTGCTGTATCATCTTCTTTGCTTATCTCTCCTGTTCAGGATTTCTCTTCTCTGATAAATATTCCAAACTTTGATAAGTTATCATTGGGGATAAACCCAGCTTCAGCTTTAAATGATTTGTATCGTACTTGGTCTGATGAAGGCTTTGTAATAGAACAACCAGAAGAAGACTCTCCAGAACCTCAGAGAGAATCTCCGCTTTCAAAATTCCTCTCAAAATATGGTTCCCTTTCTGATACTCGTCAGATATCAGCAATCGATGATGCGATAAGAGCCTCTCAGCAGTTCATGGCTATGCCAGGGCTGGATGACAATACGAAGAAGCAGCTTGAGGAAATCAATGCAGCGCTCTATGACCAGAAAGAGGCACTTGAAGAAGCCGGAGATGCCGCTGAAGACTGGAAAGATAATTTCGCGGAGGAAACATTTCCTGACATGCTCAGGGGTATTATCTCTGTATCAGATCAGATAGCCTCTGTCTTTGATAACATGGCGGAATCCTCTGCTGCTTCTCTGGAAGAGATCGAAAAGAAATGGGATGAGTATTTCGAGAAGCTTGACAGAGATCAGGAGAGGCAGGCTGAATCTCTCAATGCACAGCTTATCTCAGGGAATATTTCCTATGAAGATTACATTGATTCTATGAATCAGCTGGATGATGAGAGAGCTAAGGCTGAAGAACAGGCTGCTTCAGAAAAACAGGCAGAAGAAGAGAAAGCCAATCGGGATGCCGAGACGGCTTTCAGGATAAGGCAGGTGAATGCCTTTGCTGAAGCTGCTATAAATGCCGCTCTATCCATTACGGATATCTGGGCTAAATATGGCTCAAATCCTGCATTAGCTGGAGTTCTTACAGGCATTTCAGCGGCTGCAACAGCTGCAGAGATGGCGACAATCTCATCTCAGCAGTATACGCCTATGGCGGCTGGCGGTATTGTCACATCTCCGACTCGTGCTCTTATCGGTGAAGGCGGTTCGCCGGAAGCAATCCTTCCTCTGAATGAAGGGAATATGAATCGTTTCGGACTTAGCGGAGAGAGCGGGGTAATCAACATAAACATATCTATAGGAGAGGTCTATTCAAAAGAGAATCTTGCTGAAGAGATTTTCAGAGGAATAGAAAGAGCACAGCGAACAGGTGCTCTGCCGAAATGGAGGTATGCATAATGGCTGTTGCAGTTGATACTCCTTATCGTCTGATTATCAATACAGCCGCAGGAGAAAGGACTTATCCTGTTCTCCGTGATGGCTTTTCTCTTGTTCTCACTGCAGGTGCTGATGGCAAGCATGCAACATCATCATGCAGTATTTCCACACGTGGCGCAGAAGTTCTTTTCTACATCATGTATGCAACAGAGCTTCTTGAAGCCAGACTTGAAGATGATGCTGGGACAACCGTTTTCACGGGCGTAATCAGGCCGTATGCCTCCATTACGGCTTCTCAGCAGTATCTTGGCAATCTGCAGCTTGAGATCCTTGATTATACAGAGAAGCTGCACAAGAAGGTATTCACTGCTGTAGATAGTGAATCTGATGAGGAAGAAGGGGTCATATATGAGAAGAACTGGGATGGATATTCAGTCTGCAATCCTTCGGATACAGAGCACTCAATAGTCCATCAGATATGTGAGCTTGGTGGAATCACTATAGCTGAGGCTCCTTCCATAAACGTGACTCTTCATCGTTTTACCCTTGAGGAAGGGAAATATCTTGATGACATCCTTTCAACGCTTCTTTATGAATACGTTTACGATTATCGCTTTGATGAGGAAGGGAAGATGCATATCTTCCAGTCCGGATTGATTCTTGAACCATCTACAGATAGTGAAGGTTCCGAATCGAATGTAGAGCATGATCTGCCGAATACAAAGACGGTTTCTGTATTCCGTAATTCTCTTACGATAAACAGAGCTGAGGCAACGGATGAAACAAAAAGCGGTGCAATTGTAAGATATGATAAATTCAAATCCTTGAAGAATATCTGTCTGTATACAGACGAGCTCTGGGGTATATCTCCCTTTGTAGACGTACAGACAGGATGGCAGTCCGCTACGAATAAGGAAATAATATGGGACCTCTCCCAGATAAATAATGATTCCGGAAAGGAGATAATGCTTTCGAACTTCTGGGTAGAAGGCAAGAACACATCAGTTTGGCTTGCTGGCACATGGGGAACTGTAACTCTCGGTGAATGCGATGATACAAAAGGCCATATTTCTTATGATATCGGAGCGGCAGGAGGACTTGGAGGCAGAGTCAGCTTCACAATCAAGGTTTATGCAGATGTAACTTATCTGAAAGCTGAGAGCAAATCTGTCGGGTTTGCTGGAGATAATGCAGAGGAATATACGGCGCAATATATTGAATCGCTTTCCTATGCTCTTTCTCTTGCGAATGCAATCCGGAATCGTGCTTCATTCGGTTCTTTCTCTTATTCGTTTGAAAGTACTGAGAAGATTCTTCCTGGTACTGTCATCACTCTTCAGGAACTGGATGTAGCCAAGGTAGAAACAGTAGTCAGAATCACAAAGCGAACTCAGTCAGATGAGTATGGCTTATATAAATACGAAGCAGAAGGCTATGGAAAGACATCATTCAGCAAGGTCTCGATAGACAAGGATTCTGATGTCGATGCACCTCAGACTGAACCGGATTTCTTTCTGATGCAGGTATCAGATGATAATGTTCTCCCAGAAGAGGAAGACAATACCCCGCTTAAAGCAGAGGCATGGGGATCTATATTCTCTAAATACGGAGCAAAGCCTGTCTGGTATCTTAATGGAGTCATTATGAATGGATTTACGGAGCTGATTATCCAGTTTTCGAAATCCATGCTGGCTAACGGTGCGAATAAGCTGCGCTGTGAAGCAGAATATGACGGGGAAACATATTTTGTCGAGAAAACGATAAAGTATATATCCCTTGATATAGATGTCCAGATGCAGTTTGCGGCACTTCCTTCTGGATCTAGCCCTGATAGCTCTACGGTCTGGCAGGATGCCCAGCCGGCTCCGACAGAAGGGCAGGTTATCTGGATGCGATTCAGAACATCCTCTTCTGGTGAATGGATTGTCATGAAGATGACTGCTGAGGATGGAGGGAATCCTGTCGTATTCTTCCAGTGGGCGGCAACATCGACTATCGCCCCAGATGAAGGTGTGGATATTCTTACATGGGGTGACATGGCAATCACCTGGGAAATCGATGGTGAAGTCATGGCTTTTGTCCTGGATTCAGGACGCTGGGAAACACTTGTTCCTGATAAGCCATTCGGTCTTAACTATCTCTGGGTGAAATACTGGAACTATCAGGAAGACCGATGGGATTACTTCTGCACTACAGGTTCTCCTGCAATGGATTTCAATCTCATTGTCAATCCGCAGACATATAAGCTGACATCCAGGAATGTGACAAAGGAGAGTACTGAGAACAATGATAAATGCCAGCGAATCAATATCCGTTGTCAGAAACTCAATACTACAGCTCCGGTTTCCTGGGATGTCACAGCTGATGTGCCAGAGCCTGACAAATGCTTCTCTTGGGTAAGAGTTAATGAGGCAGATGATAGTGAGATAGTCATTATCATCAATCCGATGGTAGCTCTTCCTGCAATAACTGTTCATTGCTCCATTGCGGATATCAATACATCCAAGGATTTTGTTATCTCAGGAATCCAGGAAGGGAAGGCTGAAACTATGTACATGGGTGTCATCATGTGGAATGAGCCTTTTCCTGAAAAGACTACTGAGGGCCCTCTTGCGATTGGAGACTGCGTGCTTGTTGAAGAATCAGATGGCAGACGCTCTCCGTTCTACTGGAACGGAACTGAATGGGTTCTTTCTGATGGGAATACTCCTGTAAACGTTGCCTGGAAGATTGCAGAAGAGACACTCTTTGATGCGCTCCAGGCTCCGGGGACGATAGACAGCCAGAGCGTTACGAATCAGCATGTGGCAAATCTGGCGGTATATAAGGCTTTTATATTCTATCTGAAAGTTAGGAGCCTGTTTGTTGGAGATGGGTCGGATTTCAGCTTTGAGGTCTTTGATTATCAGAATGGAGAGAAAGTTTCTCCTGTAGTCAGATGCTTGTATAAAGAAAAAAGTGTCTTTCAGATAAATCCAGCAACTGGCAATGTTTTCTTTGGTCAGGTGAACAACATTGACAACCCGACAGCTATCATTCGTGGATTCATGTATGATGCTTCTTCTGGAGAAATTCGGGGACCGAGCCGGTCTAGATTCTATATTGATCAGAACGGATATCTTCATGCGACTGGTGTTGATATATCAGGAAAAATAACTGCTACAAGCGGTGAAATGAAGGATATCACTATCTCCGGTGATTCTGTTTTCTATGGAATTCTTGAGGCTTCATCTATTACCACCCAGCCTGGCGATAAAAACAATTCTAACGTCTTTTCTGGAGCAGTAAGCGACGCTTCATTTCTTGAAGACCTTGATGCAGCTCTTGGCGCAGTTGCTGGACAGTATTATCCAGTTACAGTTTCGGGATATTCTTCGATTGCGTTCCTCTTGATAGATGAATTTGAAAAAAGTGGGTCATTTTCTTCAGGAGCATGTACATTCTGTGATTCAAATCGTAACCCGATTCAGCTTCAATCGGTTGGAATCAAACTCAAAGAGTATTCTGGATCAAGCTATAATCCAACAACAGTTTCTTCAGGTAAGTTTTCGATTGATTACAATACTCATTCTTGGGGAGGCGTTTTTCCCAGACCTTCTGTGAGTTTGAGTTCACCGACTTCTATAACGATTACCGTGTATCCATCTTCGATTCTCAAACTTGCTATTCCATTATCTGAAGATGGGTCAGATCTTCTTCCATTTCAGGTTTATCGTACCTCTAATGGAACTTTGAAAATCAATGCATAAGGGGATAGATATGCCAGATACAATAGATACATCCAAAGTCGTAATTGATTCCACCTTCTCGATGGCTCAGAGCCAGACACCATCAAAAGAACATTCTCTCTTTGTTTTCAAAGTAGGGGCAGATGGGAAGCCAGAGAAGGGCAGTCAGGGATGGTACAAGATCCAGACCTTATTGGATGCTCTTGGAAAGATAGCAACTGATGCAGAAGCAGGTGCAATTTCTGCAAAGGAAGCTGCAGAAGCTGCAAAAGCTATCTGTGAAGAGGCTTTAGCAGCAATCGGAAACAGTGACACTACAGGCCTCAGAGGGCAGGCTGTCACTGCGATAAACTCTGCAATGAGCGCAGCTTTGATAGCTATCGGAGAAAATGATTCTTCAGGAGCCAGGGGAAATGCACTATCCCAAATTGCAGAAGCTCTTCAGAATGCACTTGCCACAATAGGCCAGAATGACAATGAGGGCGTAAGGAAGGCAGCTCTGGAAGCTATAGCCAATGCTCTTAATTCTGCTCTTTCACAGATAGGACAAACGGATAATGATGGAGCGAGAGGGGATGCTATTACTGCGATTGTGGAGAAATTCAATTCGCTTTCTGCAGCTATTGCGGAGGCAAGCAGCGCTTTTGATACAAAGGTAACACAGGCAAATGCAGCAATAGATGCAAAAGTAAAAGCAGCCGCCGATTCAGCTGCCGCGGCCGAACAGTCCGCTCAGGAGGCTGCCGCCGCTGCTAACTCGCCTCTTGCTTCAGAGACGACTGCTGGAAGGACGAGGATTACCGGGAATATCGGCTATTCACGTCCTGAAGGAGTAACAGATCCGGTTGCGGCGAACATCGATGTGGTACAGCAATTGAATATCAAGATAGGCCAGCTTGAGACCCTAGTAAAAACCTTCTACGGTTACGTAGCCTCTATCGGCAATGGCTCAGCTCTGGAATTCACCGTCACACACAATCTCGGTACGCAGAATCTGTCAGTCAATCTATGGGCAGGAACAGGTGCGACTATCCCTGAATGGAATGTAGACACCATTGATAACAACAGCGTCAAAGTCACGTTCTCAGAGGCTCCTGCCGCCAATGGGATATCGATATGCATCCTGCCGGTGAGGATGGCTTCATAAGGAGGATTTATGCCAGCACAGAACGGAATAGGAATAGAGGAGCTGAAAGAGCTTATCCAGAAGACCATAAAAGAATCAGCATTGAGCAAGGTGTATCCGGTAGGCTCAATCTATATGTCAGTGAACAACGTTTCCCCTGCCACATTCCTAGGCGGTACGTGGGAAGCTCTGGATGATGGGCGAGTCCTCATCGGGGCTAATTCCGCACACCCGGCAGGAGAGACCGGAGGAGAGGAGAAGCACACTCTCACTTCCTCTGAGATGCCTTCGCATAAGCATACAGTCAGTATTACATCAGCGGGGTCACATAGCCACTCTATTTCAGGTAACACTAATAATACAGGTGCTCATACCCACAACAGAGGGACAATGGATATTGAAGGTGGATTTGTTTATGATTGTGCTGCATATTCTGACTTTTCTGATAGTAGAGGTGCTTTTAATATTGTCAAAGGCTCTAATGATGAATGGACAGGTGCCAGTAGGAACAATAGGGCTAGCGGTATGGTTGAGTTTAAAGCCTCTCAGGAATGGAGTGGTAACACGTCCTCTGCAGGCTCCCACAGCCACACTCTAGATGCCGACTGCGGCTCAGCCGGAAGCCATACACACTCAACAACAGTAGGAAATACAGGTTCTGGCGGCTCTCATAACAACATGCAGCCATACCTGTCAGTCTATATGTGGAAACGCACAGCATAACAAGGAGGAGAATTATGCAGAATCAGGAAATCGTGCTTATCTCACGCTCACGTGACGGAATCATCGTCCAAGGAAGGAATGATGTCTATGATGATTCTCTGGAGAACTTTGAAACAGACTATGGCTCTCCTGTCCCGGATTATATCAACGAGCTTGACAGATGCTGGGACACAGATCATGCCATGCTCAACGGAAAGAGGATGACTCCGGAGGATATTGATGCAGAGAACTATGCAAAGGCCCTTCTTGCCAAGGCCCATGATCTGAAAGAGGCACAGGATGCGAGGATGAATCCTCCTAAGCCAGCAGAGCCGGAACCGACAGAAGAGGAGCTTGAGGCTCAGAGGCTCCAGAATGAGATAAACGAGGCTGAAGGATATCTTTGCTCAACTGACTACAGAATCCTCAAATTCATCGACAGGAAGATAAAGGAGAATCCGGAGCTTCTTGCGGAGTTCAATGAGGAGTATCCCGATACCCTCACGAAGAGAGAGGAAGCAAGAGAAACGATAAACGCAACTGAGGCACAGGTAGCATCGCTCAATCTGTCTTCATCGGAGGAGGTGTAAATGCCATCATCTAGCGGATTCGGGAATGAAGCCCTGAAAGCATGGGTGAACAAGCAGATTGAGAATGCCTTCGCCCAGCACGGGGGGGGGTATTAATGCTTACCCTATAGGCTCTATCTACATGAGCGTGATAGAGGTCAATCCGGCTGAGGTGTTAGGCGGAGGGACATGGGAGCGTCTTGATGATGGAAGGGTACTGATCGGTGCAGGCTCATCTCATCCAGCAGGAGAGACAGGCGGAAGCGAGAATCACAGCATCACAGTGAACGAGATGCCTTCTCACAACCATTCTGGTTCTCTTTCTGGAAGCATGGGAAGTGCGGGGTCGCATAAGCATGGCAGAGGAACTATGAACATTACTGGTTCAATGCAAAGAAACGACATTAATTTTGAGATCTTCCCCGGCTTATCGTCCGAGATGGAGCAATCCGGAGCGTTGAGTGTCATCTCAAAATCATTTAATAAGTCGCAGAATTCAGCAACCGGTTCTAATGCTTCAAGACCTGTTGGAATCAAATTCGATGCCTCTGATGGCTGGACAGGCGAGACAGAAAGCACAGGCACCCATTCCCATTCCTTATCAGACGTATCAGTCTCAGTCGGGAACAAAGGCGGCGGCTCAGCTATGAGCCTTATGCAGCCGTATCTTTCCGTATATATGTGGAAGAGGACGGCATGAGAGGAGATAAGAATGCAATCAAGCGGAATGGGCAGAGAGGCCCTTGAGAAGCTTATAAAGAAAATCGTGGCTGAAACAGTTGGGGGGGGGTATTGTATCATATCCCGTAGGAAGCTATTACTTCACATCTGATTCCAGGAACCCATCTGAGATTCTTGGAGGCGGAACATGGGAGAAGCTGGAGTCAGGCAGGTTCCTGATGGCGGCAGGAGACGGGTATGCAGTAGGAGCCAAAGGCGGAGAGGCTACGCACAAGCTGACAACGAATGAGATGCCGAGCCATAGTCATTCAGGTTCCAGTGATTCTGCTGGAAGCCATACTCATACAGTAACAGTACCATCAAGCAGGAAGACCGTTACAATAAACGGCATGGTGGGTGTTGATGATGATTCAAAAAATTCTCCTAACGAAAGCTCAGGATGTACAGCGACACAATTTGCAAGCAATACAATAGGAAACATGGGTCAGCACTACTGGGATTATTTTGAGGTTGAATTCACGACAGGCAGTGCCGCGCAGAGCCTTACAACGTCAAACAAAAGTGCTCATACTCATTCCATCACTGTCGGCTCTGCCGGTTCCGGTGCGGCTCATAACAACCTGCCTCCCTACATCGCAGTGAACATCTGGAGGAGAACAGCGTAACTTTCCATCAACCTGTACCATCTCAGGGCAGGTTGGCTTTCTTTGTATATAACCCGTTTATATCCTGATTGCATGGCTACAGAGAGGAACGAAACAGACAATGCGCGCAAGGGACTTACAGCCCCTGTCGTTTCGTGTCTCTCTGCTGCTGTCGGATTCATCCGGATCATCATTGAGGAGGGGATAAATATGGGTGCACCTGTATTCTCCATCATTAAGCTTTTTGCTTCTTATCTGGATCCTATCATGGCCGTCTGGATTGCAGTTGTCATGATAGCCGGATATTGGCTGAAGAGAAGCAATCTGCCTAAGTGGTGTCCGCCTCTTCCTGTCATTCTTCTCATTCTTTATCTGACTGTCGGCCTTGTGTTCGGCTGGCTTCAGTATGAGGTGACAAGCTGGAAGGGAGTAGAGCGCGTACTGCTTTACGGCATCGGGAACGGAATCGTTTACACGGGGTTTTCGTTTATCGTCTACGACATCGGTCATGGAATCATCAAAAGGCACAACGCAAAGAAGGCCGAGAAGGAGGCCGCATGAAAACATATCAGAAGAAATTGCTGATTTATGGCATTCCTGGAGTGCTCTGCTGCATTATTGCAGCGCTTCTTGCCGGTCTGGTCTTTAGTTCTTGTCTTGCTTATTCCATCTTCTGGGGAATTCTTTTCGGTGGAGTCGGAACAACACTCGCTAGACTTGTCTATCATATTTATCTCAAGGATTACGCTCCGGAAATGTGGCAGATCACAATCTACATGCTTCTTGCATGCGGTGGCTGGCTTGGTGGAATTCTTTCATCCTCCTGGGGCTGGACAACTCTCTGGCTCTCTGTAATGTGCATCGGGATTCTCATGGCAGTAGGAACACGTTTCTGCAAAGCTGTTGCTGAAGTGAGAACCAGGAATAGCCTGGAATCAACTCTCCGTTATCAGCTTGTTGATGATAAGCTGGGTAATTCTCCGAACCTGGATAAACCATTGACACTTAAAGTTGATGGACAGGCTCTGACAGTAGAGGAAGCCCTTAAGGCAGGAAAGATTGAAGAGGCCAGGAAAGGCCGTGATTACATCAGGAAAATAACTGGAGGGAAATAATGTGCAGAAAGTCATTGATATTCTTATTGGTGCTGTTGGCGGCCTCCTTCTCGCTCTGGGCCTTTCCAGGGCGTGTGACAAGCTTACAGGAGACAGAAACTATCGTTATCTCGGATCTGGAAGTCCCAGCAGAAGAGCAGAAGATAGACTCTGGGAATCAGGAAGGAACCATCTCGACAGAGCCGCAGATATCCTTCGTAGTGCAGGAAGCTGCAGAGAAGGCGGAAGCGGGGAAGAGGCTGACTAATGATGAAGTGGCTGCAATTCTTGCAGAGCTTGATGCTGCCAAAGGTGATTATGCAGCTTTGGAAGAGACCTCTAAGGCGAAGGATTCCACCATAGATGATCTCTCAGCAGAGAACGCTAAGCTGAAGGATGAGACAGGGACGAAAGCCTATCTGATGCTTGACGGCATAATCGGGTTTTATGAAGGCTATCCAAGCTATGGACTCGGCCTCACTGTGGGCACGCGGCTAGGAAATTCTTTGATGCTTGAGCTCGGAGCTGATTATATGCTCGGAGGAAACCTTACTGAGCTGATGGATTTCAGCATTGAGGATTTCACTTTCCGTGCTGGTATTGGCTGGATGTTCTGATTATAAGGCGGGATCTTCCCGCCATAGGAGATATCTCATGAAGAAGATTTTTGTTGTATTGATTATAGCAGCAATGCTTGTAGGTATCGTGGCTTGTAAGCCAGAAGGGAATCTTCCGGCGCTTACAGAGGATGAGGTGAAGACCTTCCAGAACTACATTGGTGCTTTTGGCCATGTACGTGTTCTCGGAGATCTGGACCACGTTCTCAAAGGCGAGAAGGTAGATGATGAGCCAGGAGCTACTGTGCAGTCTATGGTCGCTGATACGGTGACAGTAGGGAAGGATTCTATCGTGATTCCTCTCACCCTCACAAAGTATGACTATGACGGTCACAGGAACCCAGAGGACCCGACGCCATGGCTCTACACAAGGACTGTCACAGGCACTCTGACTCTTACGCTCCATGGAACTATGAATGCAGAGGGTACTGGCTTTGTTGCTGATTCATATAAGGTAACTGATATAGCTATTACGCTTCAGTGCGATACATCGAAGTACATTGCTCTTGAGTTTGATGATATGACTATCGCTGCGTCAGAACTTGGTGGCCGTTTCATATCGAAGGACGGTACAACGCTTTCTCCTGTGACTATCGTCATGTCTGACGGTAAGGCGGCTGGAGTTGCTGATGTATCTGTTTCAAGCTTTGAGATGCCAAAGACCGGCACTATTACCATAAATGGCATTGAGACAGATTTAGTGAACCTCTGATTCTGGTTTGTAGAATTATATATTCTCCATTTTCCCTGGCCTGTAAGCCAGGGGATTTTTTAGTAAAAATTGTCCACGATTTGTCCACGGAAATCTGAAGAACAATAGAAAACAATAAAGAACAAGTAAAAACGAAAATGAACTAGGTATAATTTATAATTTCTTTGTACGCAAATAATTGTATAAAACAATTACGAACGATAAAGAACAATATTTACTTCTTCATACCTTGCTTCAAGGATATTGAACAGGCTAATCTCGATCCAAACACTCTGAAATAAAAATTAAAGCCCACGTCAAGTTCTGCGTGGGCTTTGCTGTCTCATTTTACAACGATAAGATTATAATCTCTTGTTCCCAGTCCGATTGACTCGGCATATTCAAGACCCTGCTTCCAGTTCGTATCTGGATGGACATCATCAAAATGATCATGATGGGAATGCTCAGCTTCGCTTAGCATTGTTCCAGGATTCACAGGCATTCTGTTTACAGCATCTGCGGCAGCCTGGTCGAGTGCTACAGGATCAAAGGAAGCGAAGATTCCGATATTCGGGACAATAGGAGCATCATTCTCGGCATGGCAGTCACAGTTTGGAGAGATGTCGATTGCAATGGAAATATGGAATGATGGTCTGTCCTGTAGTACGGCTTTGGCATATTCCATCATTCTGCAGTTGAGAATTTCATTGGAATTGCTTGTTCCTTCCACAATAGCATCTTTCGGGCATATTCCCATGCAGCGGCCGCAGCCTACGCATTTTTCATGATTGATCACGCATTTGCCTGTAGTGAAATCAGGAGCACCATGAGCGCATATTTTTTCACAGCGGTGGCATGAGACGCATTTGTCTGCGGCGACATTAGGCTTCCCGGCTGCATGCATTTCCATCTTTCCTCTTCTGGAACCAGAACCCATTCCGATATTCTTCAGAGCCCCTCCGAACCCTGTTGCTTCATGGCCTTTGAAATGGGAAAGGGAGATGATGATATCTGCATCCATGATTGCTCTGCCTATTTTTGCTTCATGCACATATTTGCCATCAACAGGTACTTCCACATCATCGGTTCCCTTCAATCCATCTGCTATGATTATCTGGCAACCAGTTGAGAGCGGAGAGAAACCATTGAGCATGGCAGTATCCATATGGTCGAGAGCATTCTTTCTCCCTCCGACATATAATGTGTTGCAGTCTGTGAGGAAAGGCTTGCCACCTTTTTCCTTTACGGCATCTGCAACAGCTTTTGCCCAGTTCGGACGGAGGAATGCAAGGTTTCCAGGTTCGCCGAAATGAATCTTGATTGCTGCGAAGTGGTCCTGGAAATCAATATTGCCAATACCTGCTCTTTCCATGACCCTTCTCAGTTTGTCGAGAAGGGAGTTGTTGAAACCTGTTCTCAGATCTGTGAAGAAAACATCACTTGCCATAGCTACCTCATTATCTGATTCCCATTTCTTCTGCCGTTTCAAGCAGAAGCCTAGGGTCATCTGTCATTATCGTGTCTACACCGATGGAATAAAGATATTCCATCTCTTTTTTCTCATTGATTGTCCAGACCATTACAACAGCATTGCGCTCATGCATGTCACGCACGAAAGATGGAGTGACTATCTTGAGTCCATACTGTTTTACAGGAATCTGGAAAATGATTCTCTTCTTGAATTGTCTGGGCAGTATATGCAGTTTCTGTTTTATCACAAGGGGTACGACCTCTTTTGTGGATATTGAAGTCAGCAGATCCGGAGCCAGTGATCTGAGAGATAGAAGATTCTCTAGATGGAATGAGGCTGTGCAGACTCTTTCTTCTGCTTTATTTTTCCTTATGACGCTGATATATTGTTCAACAATTTCTTTTTCCTGGCTCTTCAGATCGATATTGAACCTTGTGTCAGGAAGAGCTTTGAGAGCCTCATCGAGAGTAGCAAGCTGTACGCCTTTTCCCCTGAATGGATAGCTTTTGCCATCATCCTGGGTGAAGTTGTAACCAGCATCCAGCTCTTTCAGCTCTGCAAGCGTATGGCTTTCCAGCGTACCTCTTCCATTGGTGTTTCTCTCCAATGTCGGATCATGCCAGATGACAATCTCTCCATCTTTTGTAAGATGGACGTCTGTCTCAATTACATCAACACCGAGTTCTGCTGCTGAGACAAAAGCCGGAAGCGTGTTTTCCGGAAAATATTTTGAATCTCCCCGATGTGCAACTATCCGTGGCAGCGGATTGAGAAATGAGTGTTCCATCAGATATCCCTCTTGTGCATTGCGATAAGTTCTGCTTTGCGGAATATCTTCTCGAAGCGCCGGAGTTCTTCTCCAGAGAGAGCTGCCCGCTCTATGATGTCCGCGATAAGCTGGCGTGTCCATTTTTCCTCATCGGCAAGTTTATAGTAACCCATCTTTTCCAGATGCTCTGAAATTCCAGCAGCACTTTCTCTTGCTTTTTCATGGGAGACAGCTGTCATGCCTTGTTTATAGACAAGTGCTCCATTGAAAAGTACATAGCAGATAATCTGTACGGCTTGTGAAAGGTTGAGGGAGGGGAATGCATCTGATGTGGGGATTGTGACAATTGATGAGCATTGAGCTACTTCGTCATCTCTCAGCCCATCGGATTCTCTTCCGAATACTATTGAGATCCTGCCATCCGGGAGTGTTGATATCTTCTCGGAAAGCTGTTCTGGTGAGTATGCGCTCAGTTTTCTGAATTTGCCCCGCCGCCTGGTTGCACCTACAGTGAAGATACTGTCAGCGAGTGCTTCTGAAAGCGTTCCAAAACGCTTTGCCTTTTCCCATATGTCACTTGCATGGAGGGCAAGCGTTCTTACTCTGTCTTCGTCATATTCCCGATCTCCGACAATTGCGAGATCTGTGATGCCCATTGTTTTCATGGCGCGGCACACAGAACCGATGTTTGCTCCGTCCTGTGTGTCTACGAGAACGATTCTGATACGTTCAAGATAGCCAGCAGTTTCCATAGAGGAGAGTATAGCATATTGCCTGTTTTTGCCATAGTGGAGTACAATCTCTCCATGAATCCAGGGCCTCAGGATAGTCTTAAAAAACAGATAAGGAATATTCTGGCTTTTCTAGCCGGAGTGTTATTCCTGTTTCTTCTTAAGGTTTGCTCTGATTTCATACTGCCGATTGTCATAGCTTTTTTCATCTTTGTTCTCGTCAGTCCGATATTGTCGCGTCTCGACCGGATGCATGTGCCGCGTATTCTCTCCCTTGTGATAGTCATGGTGCTTGTATTGGTTGTCTTTGTGCTTTTCGTATATGTTTTTTTCCTGATGGTTAACATGCTTATTCAGCCTGGTGGTATTCCCGCATATGCTCCGCGTGTGCAGGCTTTTGACAGGTATCTCTCAAGCATGCTTGCCAGATATATGGATGTCGATCCGCAATCTTTCTCGCTTCTCAGCTATCTGAATATAGACTGGTATGGGATTCTGATGGCTTCCCTTACCTCGATATCCGGTAAATTCATCAGTATTCTTTCCGATGCGCTTCTTGTTTATGTCTATCTTCTTTTCATAATTCTGGAAAGAAAGACAGTTTTCCCGAAGCTTCTGGAAGCTTTCCCGAGAGGAAAGGCACAGAGGGCAGGTCAGATGGTTGCAAGGATGAATCACCAGATGTCCAAGTATCTGCTTATCAAGGTCGTGATAAGCATTGCCACAGGTATTCTCTTCTATTTTGTTTCTGTAATCACCGGACTTGATTTCGCTCTTGTATGGGGCGTTCTGGCTGTGATTCTTAATTTTATTCCTACTATTGGTTCAATTGTCTGTACAGCAGGCACAATCATCATGGCCATCATACAGTTCTCACCGGACTGGGGATATGTGATTTATATCTCAATTCTGATGATTTCCATTGAGATGGTATTGGGAAATATCATTGATCCACGTCTACAGGGAGTACAGCTCAACATCTCTCCATTCGTGATTCTCGTATCATTGGCTATCTGGGGATATATCTGGGGCCTTGCAGGAATGTTCCTTTCTGTTCCACTGACATCAATTATCCAGATAATCTCTGCGAATGTTCCAGCGTTGAAGCCTGTTGCGATAATGCTCTCTGAAGGACGTGACTACCGCAGGAGATTTGAGAAGTCCAAACGTCGTAAACGTCATATGGAAATCGAAGAGCATGATGATATCGAGATGCCTGAAATGCACGATGAAATCTGAGAAATCATTCTTTTAGGAGACTTGTATGGAGATAGTTACACTGGATCTTGAGGGGGTTCTTGTACCGGAGATTTGGATTGCCTTTGCGGAGAAAACAGGTATTGAGGCTTTGAAGCGCACTACCAGGGATGAACCTGACTACCATCGTCTGATGCAATTCAGGATGGATATTCTCCGCGAACATGGACTGAAGCTCAGCGATATCCAGGACGTTATTTCCACTATAAAGCCTCTGGATGGCGCCAGAAGGTTTCTCGATGAACTCAGAGAACTTACTCAGGTTATCATTCTTTCTGATACTTTTTCCGAATTTGCACTCCCGCTGATGAGACAGCTCGGTTATCCTACAATCTTCTGCAACAGTCTTGTGATTGATAAGGATGGAATGCTTAGTGATATCAGGATGAGGACGGAGAATGGCAAGAAGAAAGCAGTTGAAGCACTCAGGGCAATCGGGTTCCGTGTTTTTGCCTCAGGTGACAGCTATAACGATCTGGCAATGATCCGTGCAGCTGACTGCGGCTGTCTTTTCAGGGCCCCCGAGAATATTCTTGAAAGCGAGAAAGATCTCTCTCTTGTGACTGAATACAATGAGCTTCTTGAGAAAATAAAGGCTTTTATCAATGGCTAGGAAAGGGCGGACCGGATTCATAGTTTCAATAGTCATGCTTATCAGCGGCATGACTGTTGGCTTCTTGCTGTTGAGTCTTGTATATTCAGGGCCTGTTTGGGTTAAAGTTGTTGTTTTTCTTGTTTATCTGTTCGTCACTGCAATGACTCTCCGTTTCTCAAAACGTTTTCTGGATACGCTTGAAAAATAAATCTACACATGAATTATGCATTTCTCTATTGACTTCGTACTGTACTTTGTGCAGATTAAGGGCGACTCTACTAGAAAGAGAGGGGTGTTGAAATGGATGATTTCACCAGAGAAATGCAGGAAAAGCTTCTTGCAGCCCGTGATGAGCTGATGAGGAAGCTGAATTCAGAGGGGGATGATTTCCGTAATGAAGCCCAGGCTTCATCCGGCCGTGGTGATTCGTCAGACTTGGCTTCTGATGAAGGTGTGTATCGCAAGATGGAAGCTTTGAACGCAATGGATGCAAAGAAGCTCAAAGCTATTGAAAATGCACTCAAGAGAATCAATGACGGGAAATATGGCTATTGCTTGCAGTGCGGCAAGAAAATTCCAGAGGGAAGGCTGAGGGCGATTCCTGAGTCTGTCCTCTGTGTGGACTGCAAGTCTCAGAACGAGAGAAACGGATTCTAACGCATATAGGGATTGGAGGTTTTCTCCGTCCCTATTTTTGTTATCATTCCATGTCCGGGGAAGACAGCCGTATTCTCCGGAAGAGCCTTCAGTTTTTTTAGGGATTGCAGCAAAGCTGCACTGTCCCCTGATAAATCGGTTCTGCCAACGCTTCCTGCGAAGAGGGTGTCTCCCGAGAATAATATGCTTTCAGCTTCAGAATAAAGGGAGACTGAGCCTGGGGTGTGTCCGGGTGTGGGAATTACAGTAAACGGGGAGGCTTCAAGCCCATATGCTTTCACGTCCTCTGGCATTTCCTTTATTACAGGCTCGGCGTAGCGTGAAAGAAAGAGCGGATCGAAGGAAGAGAGAAGTTCCAATGTCTTCTCGTAACCGTTTTCAAAGAATATCAGATCTTCTTTTCCTGCATAAATCGGGATTTCAGGGAAAGCTTTCCGTATTTCTCCTAAGCCAAAAATATGATCGAAATGGCCATGTGTAAGATAAACAGCTTTAGGGGAGAGGCCTTCTGATCTGGCAAAAGACAGGGCTTTTGAGAATGGAAATGGTGCATCGATGAAAACGCACTCATTTCCATTATAGCCATAGACTGTATAACACGATGTGCCATATGGGCCTAGAACAAAAGGCTGTATTCTCATTTCTCTGAGTATGTGACTTTTGCATTCCTGCCATTGATTGACTGATTGTTCAGCTTGTCGATGGCTTTCTGGCAGTTCTCTTCGCTCATTGTAACGAATGAATATTTGTCATGTACACGGATCTGATAGATGTCGTCACGTGTAATGCCCAGCTCAGTCTGCAGGAGCTTTGAGAGATCTTTTGCATAGAGATGCTTCATCTTGCCGATGTTGAGGTAGAGTGTTCTTGCACCTTCCGGGAAAACTTTCTCGGGCTTCTCTTTCTGCTCTTCCTTCTCTGATGATACGGCCTGTGAAGGCTTTTTCTCAGGACGTGGCTTTCTTTCCTGTCTCTCGTCTCTCTTCTTTCCTTCTGTTGCAGTTTTCAGCAGCATGGCAGCCAGAGACATTCTGTCGAAGAATCTTACTTTTTTTCTGATGAGACTCTTGATGTTCTCGAGCTCTGCCGGATTTGCGCTTCTCACTGCCTGGAGAAGTTCATCAATCTTCCTTTCCATTGCATCCCCGGAAAGCGGGGTGCTGGTTTTTTCTTCCATTATCTGCTCCAAATTGCCTGATACAAGGCGTGAAAATATGCCCGTCTGGGCACATCCATGCAGTTTCCGATATTAACAAGCGGACTGACATAGTCAGGGAAAGGATAGATTCTGCAACTCTCTTTGTCAACCAAGAGGAAACTGTTAAACTGGGAATATGAATGGTGCAGAAGAGCTTTTGAATGATATTGCCGAACGCGAGGAGGCACTGCAGGAGAGCAAGCGCTGTTTAGAGCTGAAACTTGGACTTGAAGCGGCCAGAGATCATGCTGTGCTTTCCATCCCCCTTGGCGGGAAATTGCTGGAGGAGGCACTTGCTGCATCTACGGGTGTTGCTGAAGCTGAGAAGGAAGCGGAAGAGGCTGAAAAAATGCTTTCACTTTGGCGTTGCGATGAAGAAAAGCTTGGCAAAATCATGGAGAATCTGAAGAATGATACAGATAAGATCCGTAGTTTATCTATCAGACTTGGGGCGATGATCTATGAACAATGCTCTTTCTCCCTTCTAGATAAAGAAACCTACCGTATCGTCTATGATGATATCGAAGAGGATAGAAAACTTGAGACAGCGGAAGATGCTCCTTTCTTTCAGCGCCTGCTGGGATCTGGAAAGGCTAAGATGAGAAAGATGGGAGAGGAATCACGGTTTGTGTCATATGCACTTATAGCCCTCGATTCTCCTGCTCCTCTTGCGGGAGAGAATTCGGTAGCTCTTCTTTCATCTCTCAAGGATGCTCATGCGGAGAAAAGCGGGCATGAGGAGGAAAAGAAGGCTTTACTTGAAAAGCTTCAGAGCGAGAGGGAAAGAGGAAAGGCGGCTGAGCGTTCAATTTCTTTTCATGCTGATAGGATACGGAGCCTGAAGAAGACAGAGGAGGATGCTTTTGTCAGCTATGGCAGCTATCTTTTTGATAAAGGGCATAGCTGGATAGATAAGGATACGCCGGCATCTCTTCTTGATATTCTCGAGCAATTGCTTGATATCAGCCGCGAGCAGGAAGCTCTCAGCAAGGAAAAAGAGAGAATAGAACGTGAAGCCAGAGCAGATGATTACAGGGCTTTGATAGAAAGCGAGGAGGGGAAGATTCTTGTCCTGGAGAAGGAGAAGGAACGTATAGACAGGGAGATTGCCCAGATAAAGAAAGAAATTGATTCTCTGAAAGTCAGGATTGAAAGGCTTGGATTATGAAATACAATCTTCATACACATTCATTCTATTGCGGCCATGGCAGCGGTAAGCTTTCCGAGTATGCGGATGAGGCAGAGCTCAATGATTTCTCCCTGCTGGGTTTTTCAGAGCATTGCCCCTTCCCGGATGCATTTCTGTCACGGTCTCGTATGCCGTACAGTATGATGGAAGTCTATGAAAAGGATGTACGTTCGCTTCGGAGGGATTTTCCCGTCATTCTTGGGTATGAGGTTGATTATCTTCCCTCAAAGAGGGATTACATAGAAAGGCTGAAAGATCGTGTTGATTATCTGATCGGGGCAACTCATTTCATCTTCCGTCCCGATGGCACGATGGTTTCTGTTTTCGGCAGGAAGCTCACTGATGATGATATCCTCCGCTATGCCGACAGGGTTGCAGAAGCGATTTCTTCCCGTCTGTTTTCCTTCTGTGCTCATCCTGATGTCTTCCTTTCATCGCATGAATTTGACAAAACATCGGAACGTGCCTCTGAGATTATCCTCGACGCGGCTTCTGCTTTCTCAATGCCGCTGGAAATGAATGGCAATGGCTATCTGAAAGGCCGTGGATATCCATCTCGGGAATTCTGGCAAAGAGCTGCAGCAAGAGGTATTCCAGCCCTGCTCTCATCCGACGCTCACGAGGTGAAAGATCTTGCCAGGCCGTTTCTCTATCTGAAATCATTCGCAGAAGATACTGGGGTGAGACTTCTGGAACCTTCTTCGGTATATCCGCTGTCATTCAGAATGGTGCAGGAGAAGTGAACACGGCTTTTCTTCCGCTTACCGGGTGCGTGAATTCAATCCGGGCAGCGTGAAGCATCAGACGCTCTCCTTCGTGTCTTGTGCCATAGAGCCTGTCTCCTTTGATCGGATGGCCTATCAGGGAAGAGTGGACTCTAAGCTGGTGTGTCCTGCCTGTTTGCGGATAGAATCTGACACGGGTGTATTTCCTTCCATCAATTACTTCCACTCCGAGCCTCTTCCAGAGTGTTACAGCTTTCTTTCCTCTTTCATCATCCCTTATCTGATAAGGCCTGTTCTCTATGTCCAGCCTGATCGGAATGTCGATGATTCCTTCGTCTTCTGTAATGACACCTTCCAGCAGTGCTTCGTATTCTTTTTTCACCTCACGGTTCTCGAATGCCATTGATAGTGTCCTCTTTGCCTCTTTTGTGAAAGCCAGGACAAGAAGGCCTGATGTATCCATATCCAGACGGTGGCATGTGCATTCGGCTGGACTCCGGGGAAAGAGTGTGTGAAAACGATATGCAGCGGAATCCTTTTTCTCTTCTCCTCGTCCGGGTACAGAGAGCATGCCTTCTTTTTTATCAATCACCGCTATATCCTCATCCGCATAGAGATAATCCAGACCAAGCATCTGGGGAAGCAGAAGACCGCATCGTTCTTTGCATGGTACATGAAATTCAAGCTTTCCGCCTTCTTTGATCCGGAACTCTGCAAGCGACAGTATTTCCCATCCGCGGCGCAGTGCCATATTGATTACTCTCACTCCAGCACAATCGCCTGTTCCCCATGGTGCATTCTCTGGCAGCTTTATTCTCTCTCCGTTCCATGTGGAGAAGCTATAAAGGGCAGAGAGTTTTGCCATTGTTTCCGCTGTAAGACGTTTTCTCTCTTCTTTGCCATCGGTTTTCCCATTGATTATCTCATCTGTAAGAAAGTGGATTCTCTCATCATTTATCAATGCTGTGCGCGTCCACTCTGATGCAGAGAAGCAGGGAGGAACATATCCTGGAATCAGAAGATTTCCTCCAGGAGTTCCTGAAAAACCCCGGAGGATTTTCTTCTCCTTCTGGGATGGGGGCAAGGCGATCAGGACTGCAAAAGTCGTTGATGGTGAAATAAGCGATGATGGGAAGCTCTCAGAGGAAGGAAAAGCGATTGAGGCGCTGCTGATTATCTCATCTGCCATCTTCTTCGCTTCCTCTCTTGCTTCTTCTGTTTCAAGGAAACTCAGCATAAAGAAATGATATTATTTCCGCTTGCTGTGGACAAGGATGCATCAAGTGTTTATAATCACCGTGTTTCCGGGTAGTAGCGCAGGGGCTAGCGCACTTGGTTCGGGACCAAGGGGTCGGAGGTTCAAATCCTCTCTGCCCGATAGGAGAATCCGCTGTGGGTTCTCTTTTTTTTGTGTGTTATTATTCAGATATGGTAGAAGCTATCAAGAATCTCGTGGAAAGAAGAAGTTCCAGAGCTTTCAGCGGGCAGCAGATCAAGGATGATGATCTGGAGGCTATTCTGGAAGCTGCTCTTTACGCACCATCTGCAATGGACAGACAAAGTTCTGTTTTTGTAGTTCTCCAGAAAAAGGAAGAGATAGAGAAGCTCAGGCAAATGAATGCAGCTATCATGCATTCGGATTCCGATCCTTTCTATGGAGCTCCTACTGTTATAGTTGTTCTTGGGGACAGGAGCAATAGAAATGCTGTACAGGATGGCAGTCTTGCTCTGGGAAATATGATGAATGCTGCACATGCTTTAGGGCTTGGTTCCTGCTGGATCAACAGAGCATATGAGGAGTTCGAGACAGAGGAAGGTAAGGCTTTGCTGGCCTCCTGGGGAATCTCTGGAAGCTATATCGGTATTGGACACTGCATTATCGGTTATGCCTTGGATCTGCCAAAAGAGGCATCAGAGAGAAGGGATGGCCGAGTCTTCTTTGTCAGATGAAGTCTTCGTAGGAACCATTGGTCGCTTTTATCAGATCGTCTGGTTTCAGTGACAGCTGCATTCCTCTCTGACCTGCACTGACATAGATTGTCTCTTCAAGCTCAGCTAGCTCTGATATGAATGTCGGATAATGTTTTTTCATGCCAAGCGGAGAGCAGCCTCCTCGGATATAGCCAGTATATTTCTGCAGTTCTGTAAGCGGCAGAAGGTCCAGTTCCTTGCTTCCTGTCACAGCTCTGGCTTTTTTAAGGGATACGGAGAATTCTGCGGGAAGACAGAAGACGAACAGTTCTTTGTTGCTGTTCATCATTACGATTGTTTTATAGACGCGTTCTGTATCAAGTCCGGCTGATGCTGCGGCATGGATGGCATCCAGGTGTTCTTCATCCCACTCATATGTGTGCACTGTATAGGGGATTGAAAGACTTTCCAGAATTCTCATGGCATTTGTTTTCATGGCATGATTCTCTTCCATATCGCCACTTCAGGCAAGCAGTGTCTGACAATAACCAATGAAAAAGAGAAGGCTTCCTGCAAGGACGAATATATGCCAGAAAAGATGGTGATGGGGGATTTTCTTCATCCCATAGAAGAACAGCCCTGCTGTGTAAGTCAGTCCTCCGCTCAGTACATATGGGAAAAGTCCATCGGGAATGAATGGGAAGACGCTGTTATAAAAGATGAGTACGGACCAGCCCATGATTACATACAGGACAATATGGAGTGCATAGAACTTTCCCCAGAATCGGATTGTGAGGATAATACCAAGAATTGCAGTTATCCACATACCGATGGCATATCGCTTTGTGACATCAGAGCCTATATAAAGCAGGATTGGTGTGTATGAACCGGCAATGAGGATGTAGATGCTTGAGTGATCCATTACTCTTAACAGTTTCTTTGCATTTCCGGGTTTAAGAAAATGATAGAGTGCTGATGAGGCATAGAGAATCATGTTGGTGAAAGCAAAGATGATCATGCCTGTTTTTGCCAACGGATGCCCTGAAGCCGGTCTGGAGAAAAAGGTTATCAATACTCCTGCTGCAGCAAGCAGGAAACCAATGAAATGAGAGATGGCATTCTCTCTTTCTTCGGCCTTTGTGACAGAAAGCGGCAATGTAATGTTCTTCGAAATCCAGGTTACCATGCTCAGACTCTAGCTGAGTGTGAGGGGAAAGTAAAAAGCGAATTATAACTAAAATACAGAAATAGAAAGCTTTTACTATTCCCCTTGGGCTTTGGTAAAAATCTGCTATGCTGGTAGCCAGACTCGAACTGGCAAGGGCGAACCCGGCAGATTTTGAGTCTGCTGTGTCTACCAATTTCACCATACCAGCGTTCTTTCGGATGTTAGCAGAATAATGCATTCAAGCGCAAGAGAATATTGAGTTTTAAATCAACTTCAGAGTATTGTATAGTTATGCTCAGGCGCTTTTGTACGGTTGTTCTTGCCGCAGTTCTCCTTACATTTTCAGTTGTGGCTTCCGATATGCCGGAAGCTGGTTCAGATATTATTGTCTCCGATATCCCCGTTACTTATGGTGATGAAGCTTTCAGAGAGAGGATTCTGGAGAAGACAAAAGGACAAAGGGATCCCGTTGGCCTTGTCCTTACAGGAGGTTCAGCAAGAGCTCTTTCCCATCTGGGGGTGCTCGAGTATCTGGAAGAGAATGGCATTGTGCCGGATTTCATAATTTCCAATTCGATGGGGTCTATTATTGCTATGCTATATGCGGCAGGAATGACTCCGGATCAGATTGTCGAACTTCTGATGTCTTCCGAGCTCTCAACGCTTTTCAGCTTTACCCTTCCGCTGGAAGGTGGAATCATCCTGCCTTCTGGATTTGAAACGATGATAGAGACGATTATCGGGCCTGATACCAGACTGGAGGACCTTGATATTCCTGTAATGGTCGTCTGCGATGATCTGGTGACAAAGCGCGAGGTGAGGATTACAAGCGGGGATTTCACAGATGTTCTTCTCGCTTCCTTTGCTTTGCCTTTCTACTTCCCTCCCAGGGAATATGAGGGACATCTGCTTATTGATGGTGGTGTGATATCATTGCTTCCTCTGGAGGCTGCTTATGAATATACGGATACTGTAATCGTCTCTACCTCGTTCTATAATGCTGCGGATGTGAATCTCAAGAATGCAATTACAGTGCTCAACACTTCATTTGATGTAGGAAAGAATCAGAAGGCGGCAGAGACGCTGAAAGAACATGAGGATTTTATCTGGATACGCTGTGCGGTAGAGAATTTCTCTTTCATGGATTTCGACAAAGCCCTGCTGATGAAGGAAATCGGATACAGGAGTGCGGCAGTCCATAAGGAAGAGCTGGAGGACATTTTTCATTCCGGTGTGGATGAGAATCTGGTTGCGAAAAGAATGATGCTTGGAGATAAGCTGGTAGAGGCAACGAAGGATCTCGAATATTTCTCCCGCGTCGATGCCGCTTCGCCTGAGCAGAGCCTTACTTTCGCTTTTGAATCCGATCAGGGAAAAGAATACAGAAAGTATCTCAATGACACAGCTGATCTGACTCTTCGCTATGGGTACAGGAATGGAGGAATTGAGACAGGGGCTGAAGTTGGAGCTGCTTTTGATCTGACTACTCATGCCGTTGCTGCTGTTTACCCATTAGTGGGTGGTTTCTTCAGATATTATCCGCTTGATATGCTCCGTCTCACTCTCGATATGTCTGTTACCCTTTGCCATGAACCATGGTATGTACCCAATATCTATCTCAGACAAGGTTTTGACTGGGTTATCCTTCATGATGAGGGCTTGTATGATCTGAGGCTGAAGGAAGCACTTGAACTCAATACGGGCTTTGCTCAGAACAATACAGCAATGGCAGCTTCCCTTGCATTTGATGGTGAATATTCAATCTGGTATTTCGACATCTACGGAACTCTGGGCTATCTCATGACATCCGATGATACATCGTTCTGGAATATGCATAATTATCTTGAGATAGCAGCCTCTACTCGTTTCAGAGTTCCTGTTGCAACGGAGTGGTTTGCCGATCTGGGAGTATTCTCACGTGTTGCTGTTGATGGAAAGGGGGATGTTCCTCTGTTCCTTTCTGATGGATATTCCAGCACTGCATTAGGAGCAGGAAGCGGATATACACGTCTTTCCAATTACCATAATACAATTCTCAGCTTCAGTGCCGGCTATGATTTCCCGCAGACACCGACAGCAAGCGAGTTCCTCATTTTTGATGATATGGAGCTCTCTCTTTACTGTGATGTGCTTTTCCATGATGCTGCAGTCTCTGTCTCTACTGGAGCTGAGGCCCAGGTTGCAATTTCGATGCTGGGCCTTACAAAGCTGCCTCTCAGGATAAGACTTGGATATGATTCACTGGCAAATAGCTTCGTGTCATCATTCCTCATTACCCTTAAGTATCATTCGTGATGCTTTTTTAGCCACTTCTCATCATCTTCTGTGAGGTCTGTGGAAATCTCTCTTTCGTCGAGTGTGTCATCCTGGTTCAGAAGCTCTGCGAAATCCGGTTCAGCAGGGTAGCCAGGAATGACGGGAAGAGTGAAATCCTCATCGTCTGGCGTAAATTCAGGGAGACGTCCATTTGCAATTTTCACAATAGCTTTGTTGTCCCTGTTTGCAGCTTGCGTGAATGGTACGCACTCTTTTGGATCAGAGATGATGCGAAGCATTTCCGAGACCATCTCACGCGTATAGACGGAGTATCTTGCGTACTCTTTCATCTCCGCTTTTTCCAGAGCCTTTCTGGCCTTTTCAAGATTTCCATAGTGCAGATAAACCTGTGCGAAATGGACATACGGATCGGGGAAAGCAGGGACGGCTTCATTGCATAATGCCTGCAGATAAGTACCGGCTTGAAGCCATGCGCCGCGAAGCATCTCGCGTACAGCTATAAAATCCACGATTGCAGGAGCAGAGGCGCCGCTTGTTCCTATTTCATCCACAAGAGCAGAGAATTCTTTTGTTTTTCCCGCTGCAAGATAGTATGTCAGAAGATTGATATTGAGAGTCCTTGATGTATAGCCATTTGCCTTTGCTTTTTCGCAGAGTTCTATAGCTTTATCGTAATCTTTCTGTATCCAGTAATACATGGAAAGATATGCAAGCGCACTTCCTGCTATTTTGCCATCGGAAGCTTTTGTCAGTCTTTCCAGTGTATCCTTCGCCAGTTCCGGATCGTCGTTCTGGAGGACAATCGCTGCTGCCACTACAGAATCTGAATCAGAGAGTCCCGCATTGAGAGCCTTCTTCATCAGCTGTGTACCTTCCTCGATTTTCCCGGTATTGACCAGTTTTATGGCTTTGTTGTAAATACCTGTGCCCCGGCTTGCAAAGATCATGAGAATGCAGGAAATAACCAATAGGGCAAAAGACAGCCAGGCTGGAACACCTTCTGTGATCATTCCGATAAGAGAGAGGCAGAGCAGGATTGTTCCTGGTATGTATCTGTATTTTCCTTTCATTTATATTGAACCTTCCTTGTTGCGATAGCTTAACCGTTATGCTAGCATCCTCATTGCTTATGGGAAAGAGGATATTGCTTCATGTTTGCTGCGGACCTTGTTCAACAGCCTCTATTGAGCGCCTTCTGCAGGAAGGGTATGAGATAGTGCTGTTTTTCTCTGACAGCAATATATTTCCATATGAAGAATTCATGAAACGCTATGAGAATCTCCTGATAGTGGCTGAGCATTATTCGCTCCCTGTCATACTTGACAGCTGGGATCATGAAGAGTGGCTGGAGGCTGTAAAAGGCCATGAGGGGGATAAAGAACATGGCGAGCGCTGTTCGCTCTGTTTCCGCTTCAATCTGGAACGGGCATATAGGAAGGCTAAGGAATTAGGCATTGATGAGTTCACTACAACGCTTACAGTGTCACGTTTCAAATCTAGCCGTAAAATTTTCTCAGAGGGAGAGGCTTTTCCGGGTTTCTCTGAATTTGATTTCAAGAAAAAAGATGGCTTCAATCGTTCGATAGTGCTTTCCAAGGAGCTGGGACTGTATCGTCAGACATGGTGCGGATGTGAGTTCTCCCTGAGGGATAGCCATGCGTAAGATTCTTTCTCTCCTGACACGGCGTCTTTTCTGGTTTGCTGTCTTCATTGTCATTCAGTTCGTCCTTCTTTTGTATATTGTTATCTGGGCAAGTTTTGAGAAGGGATATTTCATAGCTTTCTATGCTCTGTCGATAATCTCTCTCTTTGCTGTGTTTACCAGATCGGAGAAGCCTGCATACAAGATGGTATGGATGTTCCTGATCGGCATCATTCCTGTCTTTGGCGGGGTTCTTTATATTCTGATGGCAAATAAAAAACTGGGTTACTTTTCCAGAAAGAAGATGCAGCGTTTTCTTACGTCGTTGCCAGATGAGGCTTCATTTCCGGAACGGAGTGCAGAGATGCTTCTGGAACAGGCTGAACCTAGCTACAGCCATATATCACGATATATAACGAATACAACAGGACTTCCTGCCTGGGGAAATACAGAGTGTACTTATTTCTATTACAATGAGGAATTCTTCCACGATGTCATTGCGGAGATAAAGAACGCAGAGAAATTCATTTTCATCGAATATTTCATCATAGGGGAAGGCAAGTGGTGGTCGAGGATTCTGGATGAGCTTAAGAAGAAAGTCGCAGAAGGAGTTGATGTCCGCATAATATATGACGATATGGGGTCCATCAATGCAGTTCCTAACAGATATGACTGGACACTCAGGGAGTATGGCATCAAAGCCGTGGCTTTCAATCGCGTCAAGCTGCATATTAATCCGCGTCTCAATTTCAGGGATCATAGAAAGATTTTCGATATCGATGGCAATGTCTGCTACACAGGTGGGCTGAATCTCGCAGATGAGTATGCCAATGACGAAATAAGATTCGGTTATTGGAAGGATAATGCGGTGAAATTCCGTGGAGCGGCTGTATGGAACTTCACGTATATGTTCCTTGAGATGTGGACAGGCGTTTCCGATAGTGCTGATAACCTGAGAGATTATATACCGACTGTCACTGCTCTTTCTGATGGGTTCGTCCAGCCGTTCGGAGACAATCCGTTCGATGACAGGTGCACAGCTGAGGATGTATATATCCAGATAATAGCCAATGCAAAACGCTATGTATGGATTACCACGCCGTATCTTGTTCCTGATGACCAGATGATGGGAGCCTTGAAGATTGCGGCTGAATCGGGCGTTGATGTAAGGATTATCACGCCTCATACACCAGATAAGAAGACTGTCTTTGAGGTCTCCCGTTCGAACTATATCCCGCTTCTGAAAGCCGGAGTGAAGATTTATGAGTATATGCCGGGTTTTATGCATTCAAAGACATTTATCGCAGATGATGAAGCGGCTGTTGTCGGCACTACTAATATCGATTACCGGTCATTCTATCTTCATTTCGAGCTATCTGTGCTTTTTCTCTCATCTTCGGTCATAAATGCCGTAAAGGAAGATTTTGAGAAGACATTTGAGCTTTCTGAAAAGGTCGATATGTCATCTGTGATTGTGACTAACCCTGTGCGGAGGTTTATCAGATATTTCCTGCGTCTCTTCTCTCCTGCTTTCTGATATTCCTTGACCTGCGGCATTTTGACCTGTACCTTTCTAAAGTATGGATACTTCAAAGAAAAATAATGCATTGGAAAATAGAACAAGCGAGGAGCAGAAAGCTTTTGATGATATTATAAGCGTTTTCTGTTCAACTGCAGATGAAGAGGAGATGAGGGCTCTTTTCGATGATCTCTTCACAGCTTCCGAGGTCAAGGATCTTATTACCAGATGGCTGCTGATGGACGATTTGTATAAAGGAAAGCCTCAGCGCGAGATTGCTGAAGCACGCAAATTATCGTTATGTAAGATCACTCGTGGTTCGAAGATGCTGAAAAAAGAAGACGGCTTCATGCACCGTCTTCTCTCCAGCCGTTACGACGACCATATCCATATCTGAATTATTTTCTGCGCTTCTTCCTTTTCCTGTCAGGGAAGGAGTATCTGCCATCTTCGCCATCTGATGTGTCGCGGCCATATGGCTGATAGTCATCTTCCCATCTCTTTCTGCGTTTGCCTTTTCCGCGGAAGGCTTCTTTCCTGCCTGCGGCTTTCTTGCGGGCATCCCTTGTACCGCCCTCTGGCTTTGCCCTCATTACAATGGGCTTTCCTTTCATGGTCCTGTCTGAATAAGCCTTGAGGATAGTCTCTGCAACGGAGAATGGGGCAGAGATGAATGATGATGTATCGTTTATCTCGACATCCCTGATATCTTCGTCCCGTACACCTGCCTGATCCATTATGATATTGATCAGCATGGCTTTTGTAAGACCATCTTTTCTTCCTCTGGCTATGAAAAGTCTCGTTGTCCCTCCTTCATCAAGAGAAGGGGCTTTGATTTTGTCATAGCGTTCTCTGTTCCTGGCTTCTTCTCTCTTTTCTCTTCTGCTCTTCTCTCTTTCGCGTCTTGGAGCTATTGCGGATATTTCACGATAGCGGGATGCATCGAGCTCATTTTTATAGATGGATGAAAGCAATGAAGCGAAAGCTTCTTCTGGAACCCTGCCTGAGAGCACACTTCTTGCAATCTCTAGATATTCTTCCTTTGGTTCTGTGGAAAGGTAATCGAGGATTTCATTCTTGATTCTCTCTTTCTTCCTTGCAATGACTTCCTCTGCTCCTGGAATTTCCTCTTTGCGTATCTCTGATCGGGAAGCTTTGCGTATGTAACTGAATTTCCTCGATTCTGAAGGCGTGATGAATGTGATAGCCGTACCATTCTTTCCAGCTCTTCCAGTCCTGCCCACTCTGTGGATATAGACTTCAGGATCCTGTGGGATAGAGTAGTTGATGACATGTGTAAGGTCCTGGATATCGAGACCTCTGGCTGCAACATCGGTTGCTACGAGAATAGAGAGCTGGTGCTCTTTCATTCTTTTCAGAATCTGTTCTCTTTCCCTCTGGGATAAATCCCCATGGAGAGATGCTGCATCGTAGCCTCTGTCATGGAGTTTCTGCCCGATTTCATCGCATTGGAGCTTTGTACGGCAGAAGACGACTCCGTAGAAGTCCGGTTCCCGATCTATGATTCTGGTCAGTGCTTCAAGTTTGTCAGCTTCACGTACTTCATAGTAAATCTGATCAGTGGAAAGGGCGGCTGTATCTCTTTTCTGGGTCCTTATTATCTCAGGATTCTTCATGAAGCTTTCTGCCAGTTTCATTATCTGGGGTGGCATAGTTGCAGAGAATAAAAGCATTCTGCGTGTGTCAGGAACGGCTCTCAGAACAGCTTCAATATCATCGATGAATCCCATATCGAGCATCTCATCAGCTTCGTCGAGCACAAGGAATTCCAGTCTGGATAATTCCAAAGAACCTCTTCTTATGTGATCAAGGATTCTTCCTGGCGTTCCAACGACGATGGTGATACCTTTTTTGAGCCGTTTGAGCTGCTGTGCCATGCTGGCTCCACCATAGATTGCGGCTATCTCGATTCTTCTGCTTCCCCTGAGCGAGCTTATTTCCTCGCTCACCTGGCTGGCCAGTTCTCGGGTCGGAACGAGAATAAGTGCCTGTACACCATCAATCTCTGGATTGACTGTTTCCAGTATGGGAAGTGCGAATGCAGCAGTCTTTCCTGTTCCTGTCTGTGCCTGTCCTACAATCTCTGTCCCTTTCTGCAGAAGCATAGGGATTGCTCTTTTCTGTATTTCAGTTGGCTCTTCGAAGCCTTTTTCTGCCAATGCTCTGATAGACTCCTCTCCGAGTCCTAGTTCTCTGAATTCATCCAGTGCCATATTCTGGATTATGACGAACAAAAGAATTTTCAACAACAGCTTTCAGGGAGTGTCCTGCTTTCTGGAAGAAAACACTTATCCGGCTATGCGCAATATAGAAAACAGCAGTTGTGAAACTCAGAGTCTGTAAAGATATCTTTTTTTGATTTTATCTCCGTGCTAAAGTACGCATATGACGTTTTGAAGGAGGGATAGGGATGAAGACAGTAGGGTACAGGGAGGCTTGGCGCTTTCTTGATGACTACAGAGGAAAAGAATTTGAAGGGAAATGGCCGACTGTGCCAGAGCTGTTCCATATAACAGCTATGCGTTTTCCTGACAATCTTTGTTTTCATGCATTCGAACCTGAACTGAAACTTACATATAGAGAAGCTGAGAATACTATAAAAGCTGTTGCCAGGGCTCTTACAGCGGATGGGTTCAAAGCCGGTGATAAGATAGCTGTTACGGGGCATAATTCAGCTCAGTGGGCTCTTGCATATTTCGCGGTTCTCTGGATGGGCGGAATCATCGTACCTCTGGATCCTACGCTGAAAGACAGTGAGATGGAGCATTTCATCACATTCGGATCAGTAAAAGGACTGTTTATAGATGAAGATAGAATTGCTGATATCGATGCAGATGGGCGCCTGGGGTTGAAGAAGTATGCTCTAGGCAATCTCCTGCAGATGGATGGGCCGGAAGTTTCTTTTTCATCCAGAGAAGGCGAGGATATTGCTGCAATTCTCTTTACTTCTGGAACAACGGGTACACCTAAGGGTGTAATGCTCACTCATAATAACCTTGTATCTGATTGTCTTCTGCCACAGTCTACGATTGAGTTTTTCACGACTGATGTGATTTATGCAATTCTTCCTCTGCATCATGCATATACCATGATGGCAGTCGTTTATATGGCTATCAGCTCCGGTGCAGCTGTTGTTTTCGGCAGAAAACTTGCTATGAGTCATATTTTCAGGGAACTGAAGGAAGGACACGTTACTGTGTTTATGTCGGTTCCTATGCTTTATAACAAGATGATTGCTGCTTTGATGGATGGAGTGAGGAAGAAAGGCATTGTTGTCTATGCTCTGATAAGAGGTCTGATGAAATTCTCTGGAACAGTGAAGCTTATCACAGGAAAGAATATCGGTAAGAAGATTTTCGGTTTTCTGCTTTCCAAGCTTTCATTTGAGAATATGAGAGTTTGCATCAGTGGAGGAGGCCCTCTTCCTGCTTCAACATTCCGTATGTTCAATGAATTGGGAATAGATTTCGTCCAAGGCTACGGACTTACTGAAGCTTCGCCTGTTACGCATCTCAATCCTATTGCAGCTTTCCGTGTAGAATCTGTTGGCAGGAAGTTCCCTGAAGAAGAGGTGAAGATTGTTGATCCTGACAGCGATGGTAATGGTGTCATCTATATCAAAGGACCGATGGTCATGAAAGGATATTACAACAATGTGGAAGCGACCAGGGAAGTCCTTTCCGCTGATGGCTGGCTCAATACAGGGGACGTCGGACATCAGGATAAAGATGGATATCTCTACCTTACGGGAAGAGCAAAGAATGTGATTGTCACTGAAGGTGGAAAGAATGTCTTTCCTGAGGAGGTTGAAGATCCATTCCAGCTGTATAATGACATCGAGCAGGCCTGCGTGATCGGATATATTGCCGACGCTGCCATGAAGAGAGAGGGCATAAGGATTATACTCGTGCCTTCCAAGGCTTATATGGATAGTGTTGGTAATGATAGAGCTGTGATAGAAAAACATATGAACGACATTGTCGATACAGTTAACAAGGATCTTGTTTCGTATAAGCGGATCTCTAAAGTGACTGTATCTTACTCGCCGCTTCCGATGACAAGCACAAAGAAAGTTAAGAGGGGAGATGTTATTGAGATGTTTAAGGATAAATAATTCCTTAAGCAGAGAGTAATTAAAAATTTATAAATTTATCTTTTGCGAATGTGTTGACAATTTCTTCTGTTTCTGACATTATTGTCGACGTTGAAATTGCTAGGTGCACGCCTCGCTTTCGCTTAATGGTGGAAGTAGTTCAGCGGTAGAGCGGCAGATTGTGGATCTGCTTGTCGAGGGTTCGATCCCCTTCTTCCACCCTACTACCTCCAATGGAGGAAAAGCGCTCTTAGCTCAACGGATAGAGCGTCGGACTTCGAATCCGCAGGTTGTAGGTTCGAGTCCTACAGGGCGCAAAAACGGGCCGCTAGCTCAGCTGGTAGAGCAGCAGACTCTTAATCTGCGGGTCAAAGGTTCGATCCCTTTGCGGCTCAGAGCACCGCGAGAGTGGTGAAACTGGTATACACGCTAGTCTTAGGAACTAGTAC
>CALXLB010000058.1 GCA_944389085.1 uncultured Spirochaetaceae bacterium | reverse complement strand
TGAATTAGCCCTTGTCATTGCCTTGGGGTGTCCACATACATTTACCCCGAGTCTTCTGCACTGCTTGAATCTAGGACCTGTCTATCTTGCCATAGATTTTACCCTCCAGTAAACAAGTGTCAGTATTTATGCTGTATTAACACAGCAGACAATAATTTATGGCAGAGCGGGGTGCTTTGTCAATCGGAATTGCATGATAAGCAACAACTTACTCCCAGGAAATGCTGAAGCTGAGAGGAGCATTGAGCAGCAGGAAATCTATGATCGGGAATGCAAACGATGCTGTATTCTCGCTGACTGCTGTACATCCTTGTGTGGCTGTGATTGTTCCAGGAACCGTCAGCAGCACCTCAACCTCGCCGTTTGTCACAGCCTCAGGTCCATCTTCTCCCAGAAGGAAATAAATCATATCGAGGTAGTCAGCTTCACTCATCCCCTGATTATATTCAGGTCCATAGACTTCGAAATTAGGATCTGCAAGGAACGGGACAAGCTGCTTCAGCTCAGGATAATTATTTATATCAAGGGAGAAGGATAGGCTGTTGTCTGCAAGTGCAAAAATGGATTGGTTCTCAGCTCCCATATCAGAAAGAAGAGAGGCAATGGATGCGAATGAGAATGATACTCTGTAATTGTTATCTCCCAGGCTTTCCCATGATCCGTTGCTTACAGCTTCCGCGTTCTCCAGAGAATTGACGTAGCCTTCGATCGCACTGTCCATTATGGATGTGTCGCTTCCCGGCAGGAATTCCGAGAAATCCTGAAGTACTGTGATGAAAAAATCCTCTACGTGGATTTCTGTATTGCTGCTGCCTGAGCCATCGGATGCCAGTGAAAGGCTTTCAGTTACCTGGCAGGATGAAAGCACAAGCGCACAGAATAATGTTGCTGCAATGATTTTTCTCATACTGGAAGCATACGATATATGGAGAATGGACGCAATCTGCCTGCAAAGGCTGGACAACCGGGATTCAAAATGATAATTAATGTTGTCCGGAGTAGATAAATGACAAAATTAGCCTTGATTGTCGCTTTTCTTGCAGCTTTAGCTGGTAATTTGCAGAGTGCTGGGCTGGATGCAGAGATTATTGGTCATCCAACTTCTGCAGATATTTCCTGGGCTTCTGTTCCAGGAGCTTCCTGGTATGATATCTACTCCGGAGATACATTCATCGTACGCCTGGAGAGTTCTGAACGGGAATATAGCGTGGAAGGTCTGGCTTCCTCTTCCGATTACTCATTCTCGATTGCTGCCAGGGACCAGGAGAACAATACACTTGATGCTGATTTCCTTTCTGTCTCCACTACATCATGGGATGGTATCTATGAGTGGAATAATAAAACAGATAAAGATAATAAGGGAAAGGTCAGGAGCATCAGAATCAGGGTTGAGACAGCTGCTTCTCCGCAGATAGGACAATATTACAGATTCTATATGTACGACAGAAAAGGAAACGAGGTTCTTGTCTTTCCACTCTATGATTTTGATGATCCCTCCTCCGGTGAGTGGGTTGATTATACCGATAAGGGGATATCCGGTGCTTCTTATCGCTTTAGTGCCGGACGATTCAATGCCTCTCCTTTCAACCCTTCCAAATGGCGTATTGATAAAGTTGTGATTGACTATGATTCAAGTTCCGCTTACATTCAGACAAGCGCTTTAGGGCTTGTGTTTGACACAGTGACGTCCTATAAGCTTTTTATAGAAGACGGGAAGATGAAGATGTCCTTCACTACCGAAGGGAGCGGGATTGTAGGGGAATTTCTTTTCAGGAATCCGAATCCCGGGGAGGGGGATGCCTTCATTCTTACACGGATAGAATAGGAGGTCACCGTTTGATAGCTGATCCCAGCAAGAAAACTCTGATTATAGTTGAGTCTCCGACTAAGGCCAGGACTATCTCAAGATTTCTTCCATCGACATGCAAGGTGATTGCTTCGATGGGACATATCGTGGATCTCGCACCCGATCCGAAAAGCGGGAGATATGGTGTAGATGTTGACGATGACTATAAGCTTGAATATGTCATCGACCCTAAGAAGAAAGAGCTGATCCATGAGATGAAGACATTGCTCAAGGACTCTGAACAGCTTGTGCTTGCAACTGATGAAGACCGTGAAGGTGAATCTATTTCCTGGCATCTGATGAATGTGCTTAAGCCTTCCTGCCCTGTCTATAGAATGGTGTTCCATGAAATTACCAGAAGTGCCATTCTCAATGCATTCTCTTCCTGCAGGGAACTTGATATGAATCTTGTCCATGCACAGGAAGCAAGGCGTGCTGTAGATCGCTTGCAGGGCTATGGTATATCTCCGATTCTTTCCAGAAAGCTGTCAGGACGTTACTCGGCAGGCCGTGTGCAGTCACCAGGGTTGAAGCTCGTCGTTGAGAGGGAAAAGGAGAGAAGGGTTTTCCGTGAAACTGGTTTTTACTCCGTGGAGACGGAGATGGAGGCTGGCGGGACTTCCTTTTCAGCCCGTCTGAAAGCCATCGGAGAAAAGAATGTTGCCGTATCCCAGTCCTTTGACAGTGAGACCGGAGAACTGAAAAAAAGCGATGTGATTCTCCTTGGCAAGGAGAGAGCTGAGTCTATCGCAGATGAGATAAAAGGAAAAGAAGCTGTTGTCTTCAGCGTCACCAATCAGGAGAAGATCCAGAAGCCGGCGATGCCTTTTACGACATCCACTCTGCAGCAGGATGCGGCAAGGAAGATGCGTAAAAGTGTCAAGGAAGTCATGTCTCTGGCTCAGCAGCTTTACGAAAAAGGCTTCATAACCTATATGAGAACTGATTCTCCGACGCTTTCACAGGAGTGCATCAATGCAGCCCGGCAGCAGGTCGGAGAGATTTTCGGGGATGAGTATCTTTCATCGAAGCCTCGCAATTACAAAGCGACAAGTGAAAATGCTCAGGAAGCTCATGAAGCAATAAGACCTGCAGGCGACCATTTCAGAAAGCCTGAAGAGACGGGGCTTTCAGGTGATTCCCTGCGCCTTTATACGATTATCTGGAGAAGGACGCTGGCGACTCAGATGAAAGAGGCTGAGAAAAGTACTACGACAGCTATCCTCACTTCTGGGGATTATACTTTCACAGCTTCTGGTACCACTATAAGATTTCCTGGCTTCCTCAAGCTCTATGAAGTCTCCACAGATGAGGAAGAGAAGGAGAATGAGGAAGGAGTGCTTCCTCTGCTTGTCAGCGGTGAAACCGCTGGTATCGGGAAGGCGGAAGCTAAAGCTCATACAACAAAGCCCCCAGCAAGATATACAGAAGCAAGCCTTGTTCAGAAGCTGGAGAGCGATGGAATAGGGCGTCCTTCCACATATGCGGCTATCATCTCTACGCTGATTGACAGAAAATACGTTGTCAGGCAGGGTGGGCAGCTGGTTCCGACCTTTACAGGTTTCTTTGTCGATTCCTTCCTGGAAATGACGTTCCCTGCATACATTGATACAGATTTCACGTCAAAGATGGAGGAGGGACTTGATAAGATAGCAGGGGGAAAAGAGAGCAAGAGCGAGTACCTTGATTCTTTCTGGCGAGGAGGAGAAGGCTTTCCTGGCCTGGATGCGGATCTGCAGAAAATCTCCTCCAGTGTCCGCAAGGCAGATGTAACGACACTGCAGCTGTCAGGGCTTGAGTATAAATTCACGACGGCGGAATCTGAAGTGAATTATTCAATCAGGATAAGCAAGTTCGGTCCTTATCTTTCTTCCGATTACTTTGATAAGGAAGCTGGTAAAGAACGTATGGCTTCCATCGATCAGTCAAGATATTTCCCAGGTTCGTTCTCTGACAGCGATGCCAGGATGATTCTCTTCCCCTCTGATAATGCAGAGATGATTTCCGATGGCATTGCTGTAGCTGAGGGACGTTATGGGAAATACCTCAAGACTCAGGATGGACGGAACATCATGATACCTCGTTCGCTGCGTGACAAGCTGACTCCTGAGATGGCATCCCTCCTGGTCTCTTTGCCGAAATCTCTGGGTAAGGGGGACGATGGAGAAGAGGTGCTGATGATGGCTGGTCCCTACGGATTCTATGCAAAGTGCATGGGCAGGAATGTCACTATATCAGATCCGTTCAATCCGCCAGATGCTTCAGCTTTGTCAAAGAGTGCTGCAGATAGCGGCAAGGAGAAAGCTCCGCTTGCGGATTTCGGGCTTTTCCAGGATAAGCCTCTGCAGATCCTCAGTGGCCGGTATGGTGCTTACATCAAGTGGGGTGATAAGAACTATGCAATCCCGAAGGATGAACAGAAAGATGCTGCCGGTATGAGTGCTGAAAGGGCTCAGGAGATTGTGCTTGCCTCTCCTGAGAAGCTGAATATTGTCCGTGATTTCGGCGAGTTTGAAGGCAAGACTCTTCATCTTCTCAATGGCCGCTATGGTGTTTATATCAAATGGGGTGATAAGAATGTCGCGATTCCCTCTGCAGAGCGTGATAAGGCTGGTGAGATGACTGCTGAAAGGGCACAGGAGCTGGCTAAGAGCGCTCCTGATAAAAAGAGCAGCGCAAGGCGGCGGAAAAGCAGTAAATGACTTGGCAGGACTTCAGGATTGTCTGGAGTCCTGTTTCCGTTCATATGCTATAATTCTTGCAGCATGGAGGCTGTATGATTCTTGTCACATACTCGAGTGTGTATGGTTCATCAAGGGAATATGCGGAAAAGATAGCTTCCGAGCTGTCTCTGACGGCAGAGGATATCAGAACAGCAGATGCATCGGATGCGGATGTCCTTGTCATTGTCGGCGGACTGTATGCAGGAGTGATGAATGGATTGAAAAAGGCTGTTTCTTCTCTCCCTGATAACGCCAGCCTTGTGGTTGTATCAGTCGGCTTGGCAGATCCGGCTGTATCATCGAATGCTGTGAATATTGATAAAGTGATTCTCCGTACCGTGCCGGAGGCAATCCAGAAACGGACACATATTTTCCGCTTAAGAGGCCGTCTGGATTATGCTGCTCTCTGTATGAAGCATAAAGCGATGATGTGGATGCTCAGAGAGTTTATCAAGAGGCGTGGGCCGGAGAGTGAAGAAGACAGGTCAATCCTCGATACATATGGAGGCAGGATCGATTTTGTAGATCCCGATTCTGTGCAGCCCGTTGTCAGCTATCTGAAAACAGTGAAATGAGGTGTATTTGATGAAGATATCAATTCTATATATGAGTGTGACAGGACACACGGAAGAGATGGGCAAGGAAATTGTACAAGGCATAGAGAATGCAGGATGTGAATGCCGTGCATTCAACATCATCAGGGATGAGATTGACAGGGATTTCATCAGTTCATCCCAAGGTGTCATCATAGGTACTCCTGTCTATATGGCAACCGTTCCATGGCAGATCCAGAAATTCCTGGAGGAAGATTGCAAGGACATCAGGCTTGCAGGAAAGCTCGGAGGCGCTTTTGCGACAGCTCATTATGCCCAGGGCGGTGCAGATACAGCCCTGATGAGTATCGTCGGAGTTCTGCTTGTGAAAGGCATGCTGGTCTATTCCGGAGGTTCTGCCCTCGGCCTTCCTTTTGTTCACCATGGCCCTGTTGCCCTTGATAAAGAAGGTTCACAGTTCGAGACATCCCGTGAAGTCTTCAGAGTCTTCGGCAGGCGCTTTGCTGAGAAATGCAAGGAGCTTTTCGGTGAATGATATCGTGATAAGACAAGCTCTTTCTGATGATATAGATGATGTCGAGAGAATCTATGATGAGATACATGCAGAAGAGGAACAGGGCAGGCTGACTGTCGGCTGGAAAAGAGGTGTGTACCCTACCAGAGAGACAGCTGTTTCGGCTTTAAAAAGGAAGGATCTTTTCGTGGTGGAAGCGAATGGGAGAGTTGCAGGTGCTGCCATAATCAATAAAATACAGGTGGATGTGTATGAAAGTGGTTCATGGCTTTTGAAAGCTGATCCGGATGATGTGATGGTCCTTCATACACTTGTCATATCTCCATCCTTTTCCGGCCACGGGTTGGGTAAGGCTTTCATTTCTTTCTATGAGAAGTATGCACTGTCCCATGGGGCAAGGTACCTTCGCCTTGATACCAATGAACGCAATGGAAGGGCACGTGCGATGTACGCCAGCCTTGGTTATCGGGAAGCTGGAATTGTTCCGACTGTCTTCAATGGAATTGATGGTGTGAATCTTGTTCTTCTGGAGAAGAAGCTCTGAAAATAAAAGATGATCCTGAGCAGATTCGAACTGCTGACCTTCCGCTTAGGAGGCGGACGCTCTATCCAGCTGAGCTACAGGATCACTTGCTTTATAAGCTTTGGACAACATACCTTTTTTCCGTATTCTTTGCAAGTCGCTTTGTCTGACCGTCTTTGTTGTCAGTGGATCTCTGTTCTTACGAGATGGATTTTTGGCGAGGAAAATATCTTCCTGACGGCTGGTATGAATGAGATGGAACTTCTTCCGTATATCATAAGGTTTGTATTTCAATGAGCATAACTTCTTTCAGAGAATGGAAAAACATAAAATCTATAATTTTTTGTGTCATGTGAAGTGTTTATGTATTGTATGAATATACAATTTGCTGTATATAGTATTTAAACTTTTTCCTTGTTTACTCAGGAGGTGTAATATGAGAAAAGCTATAGCTCTTCTGCTGGTCGCTTTTGTATGCCTTGCAGGTGTCGTAGCTGGCGGCTCGGGCGAAGGTGGCTCGGGTGACACATATAAGATAGGTTTCATCGGACCTCTCACAGGTGATAACGCTAATTATGGTATCAGATGCTCAAATGCAGCACGTCTTGCTATCGATGAGATCAATGCAGCTGGCGGTATTGACGGAAAGCAGCTTGAACTTATTGCAGAGGACAGCGAGGGTACTGTTGATAAAGCTCTTGCATCCTATGAGAAGCTTGCATACATGGATGAGGTCTGCGCTATCATCGGACCTGTATTCACATCCCCGGCTCTTGCAGTTGCACAGCGCTGCCAGGAAGATGGAATCGTAATGGTTTCCCCGTCCGCTACACACAAGGATGTAACAGCACAGCCTGCAACAAATCCAGATGGTCTTAACTATGTATTCAGAACAGTTCCTTCCGATGCTCTTCAGTCAGAAGTCGCTGGTCACTACTTCTATGAAGTACTTGGATACAGAAATCTTGCATCTCTTTATGCTATGAATGATTACAGCCAGGGCCTCGCTCTTGGTATGAAGGAGACATTCGAAGCTCTCGGCGGCAAGGTTGTAGCTGAAGAGACATGTATGGTCGGAGACAAGGATTTCAGAACACAGCTTACACAGATCAAGGCTGCAAATCCTGAGGCTGTATATATTCCTAATTATACTGTAGAGGATGCTCAGATTCTCGAGCAGGCTGCACAGCTTGGCCTGAATGTACGCTTCCTCTCCAGCGATGGATTCTCCGATCCTGAAATCTATAACCTGGCTCCTGATTTCACAGATGGCGTCATCTACGTCGGTCCTGCACAGGCTGAGGCTTCTTCTCTCCTCGCTGATTTCCAGGCAGCATATGCAGCGGCATATAACGGAGATGCTCCTGACTCATTTGCTACAAACAGCTATGATGCTACATAAATCATCGCAGGCGCGATCGACAGAGCAGATTCTGCTGAGAGAATAGCTATTGGCAATGAAATTGCAGCAACAAAGGATTATCAGGGCGCAAACGGAACAATGAACTTTGCAGCCAATGGTGATCTTGTTGCCAGCCAGGGTGTTTATGAAGTCGACGGAATCACACCAGTTTATGTTGGTGCATTCCAGGTCGTAGATGGCCATATCGTACAGGTTGACTGAATCAGCTGAATAAAGGACAGTACTGTCGGAAGGCTCAGGCTTTCCGGCAGTTTGCTGTTTAAGCGTTTCCGGAGGAGGAAGTGAGTACATTGACACTCTACATGCAGTACATCGTGAACGGTCTGACGCTTGGTGCAATCTATTCGTTGATTGCTCTTGGCTATACGATGGTGTACGGCATCCTCAAGTTCATCAATTTCGCCCATGGCGATATTCTCATGGTTGGAGCCTTCATCGGTCTCCTTATCTATAACGGGCTCACAGGCGGAGAGGCCGCTGATCCCGGTGCCTGGACTCTCATTGCGTTCTTCATCGCTATGATTATCAGCATGATAGCATGTGCGCTTCTTGGAATGCTCATTGAGCGCATTGCTTATAAACCGCTGAGAAATGCAAACAGGCTTGCACCGCTGCTTTCTGCTATCGGTGTATCGTTCATTCTTTCAAATGGCGCAGCCTGGATTTTCGGAACGCAGTCAAGACGTTTTCCGTATCCATTCAACAATGAACCAATCCATATCGGTGCCATAACAATCACTCCGCATCAGATTGTTGTCATCGTTGTCTCTGTCATTATGATGGTTCTGCTGACTTCATTTGTAAGCAAGACAAGAATGGGAAAGGCAATGAGAGCCGCTTCTCTTGACCAGTCCACCAGTATGCTGATGGGCATTAACGTCAACAGGGTTATTTCACTTACATTCGCAATTGGCAGTGCATTGGCTGCTGTCGGTGGTATCCTGGCTTCTTTTGATTTCCGTGTCTATCCTTCGATGGGAACAATGACAGGCCTTAAAGCTTTCGTTGCTGCTGTTATCGGAGGTATCGGCAATATCCAGGGGGCCATGATCGGTGGTGTTCTTCTTGGAATCCTGGAAGCAGTAGGTGCTCCGCTTCTGCATATTCCTAACGGCATGAGAGATACCGTTGCTTTTGCCGTTCTCATCATAGTCCTTCTGGTCAAGCCAGATGGCATACTCGGGAAGAACGAGAGGGAGAAGGTCTGATATGCTTAATTTCTTCCAGCTCATCCTTATCTATGCAGGTATTTACGCTATCATGGCAATTGGCCAGAACTGTATCACCGGATACACAGGTATGCTTTCTCTCTGCCATGCAGGTTTCTTCTGTATCGGAAGCTATGCGACAGCTATCATATGCAAGGTCTTCGGGCTTTCTTTCTGGCTTTCCCTTCCAGTTGCTGCTCTGGCAGCAGGACTTGTAGGGCTTCTCATCGGAATTCCTACTCTCCGTCTGAAAGGTGACTACCTCTGTATTGCGACTCTCGGACTGGGCGAGATCATCAGGAATGTCGCTACGAACCTCAATCCGGTAGGTTTCAGCCAGATTCCGCGTGCCTCCCTCTTCGGTTATGAGTTTGCTTCCCGTTACAAAGTGCCTTTCATCATTCTCATATGGGCTTTTGTGCTTGTATTCTACATTCTCTTCCAGCAGCTCGCTCACAGCAGGCTCGGACGCGCGATGGTCGCAGTCAGAGAGGATGAGGTTGCAGCACAGTCGAATGGTATCAATGTTACGAAATACAAGATCAGCTCATTTGTGCTCGGCGCAGCTGTAGGTGGTATTGCAGGATGCCTGCAGACAGCTTATACGCTTACTGTTCAGCCAGGCTCATACACGTTCATGGTTTCTGTCATGGTTCTCTGTACTGTTGTTCTCGGTGGTATGGGAAATGCAAAGGCCGTAATTCTTGGTGCTTTCATCATCCAGTTCATTTCATATCTGCCACAGCTGACAGGTCTTACGAACGTCATCCCAGCTCAGGCAAAGCAGATTATCTATGGTTTGCTGCTTGTTGTGATGATGCTCTGCCGTCCACAGGGAATACTTGGACGTGACAAGTATCGTTATGGTGATCCTCGCACGAGAATGGAGAAGCTTGCTGACTTCTTTCACAGGAGTAAGAAGGCTAAAGGAGGCAGAGCATGAGAATCCTTGAGACTGAACATCTTACTCGTGAATTCGGCGGTGTTATTGCTGTCAATGATGTTGATTTCCATGTTGAGAAAGGCCTTGTCACCGGTCTTATCGGACCCAATGGTGCAGGAAAGACTACGCTTTTCAACCAGATTACCGGTGTTGATAAACCTACAAGCGGCAGAATCATATTCGATGGCAATGATATAACAGGTCTTCCTGCCTGGAAGATCAGCCGTATGGGTATTGCCAGGACATTCCAGAACATCAGGCTGTATAAAGAGCTGACAGTTGTTGAGAATGTAATGATGGGATTGCATTTCAAAGTCGGTTCAGATCCTTTCCATCATCGTTTTGCCCAGGCTGTGAAAAGCTATTTCTTTGCATCCCGGGAGAACAGAGAAGTCTATGGCCGCGCGATGGAGTGGCTGAGGTTCTTCGAACTGGAGGAACATGCTCAGGATTTTGCAGGAAGCCTGCCATATGGTAAACAGAGGGAACTGGAGATTGCACGTGCACTTGCAGCCGATCCAAAACTTCTCTTTCTCGATGAGCCGGCAGCTGGTATGAATCCTGCAGAGACCTCCCACCTGATGTCTGTTGTCGGGAAAATCAAAGGTCTTGGAGTCACAGTCGTGCTCATTGAGCATGATATGAAGCTTGTCATGAATATCTGTGATAACATCACTGTGCTTAATTTCGGAATGAAGATTGCTGAAGGTACCCCGAATGAGATCAAGCACGATAAAGGTGTTATTGAAGCATACCTTGGCAAGGAAGAGGAGGAGTGAGATGGGCGAGATACTGAAGATTGATAACATCAGCGTGTCGTATGGAAACATCAGAGCTCTCTCCGATGTCTCTATGACTGTCAGCGAAGGCGATATTGTTTCCCTTATCGGCGCCAATGGAGCCGGAAAGTCAACATTGCTTAAAGCTATCGTTGGGCTAGAACCGCTGAAGGCCGGGCATATTGAGTTCGCAGGCGAGACTATCTGCCAGTCAAAGCACCATGCCAGCCTGACGACAGATCTGATTGCAAAGCGTGGTATCGCACTTGTTCCAGAGGGCCGCCATGTCTTTGCGGATATGACGGTAGAGGAAAATCTGGATATGGGAGCCTTCATGGTCAGGGATTCTGATCTCATTGCCCGCCGCAAGGAAGATATGTATGATCTTTTCCCTATTCTCGGAGCAAGGAAAAAGCAGAAGACAAGATCGCTTTCCGGCGGTGAGCAGCAGATGATGGCCATTGCCCGTGCGCTTATGTCTGCCCCTCGTCTTCTGCTTCTTGATGAGCCGGGACTCGGCTTGGCCCCTCTCATTGTCCAGGATATCTTCAACAAGATAAAGCTTATCAATGAAGAGAATAAGGTCACTGTATTCCTGGTAGAGCAGAATGCCCGTCTCGCGCTTCGTTCATCAAGTTATGGATATGTGCTGGAGAACGGAAAGATAGTCCTTCAGGATAGCGGAGAAGCTCTTCTCAATAACGAGAGAGTCCAGAAAGCTTATCTTGGTGCATGATAGAAGGCGGCTTGCGGGCCGCCTTGATTAATGCATCGCACTGTAGAGATCCATTACTTTCAGTGAAGCTGAGAATGTCTGCAGATCCGTATCTTCTTCCGCTTTGAAGAATACTGTCTTTTCCGCTGAAGGACGTACGGAAATCATGTTATCGGAGAATAGTCCTCTGATATTGCTGTCAAGAGCAACATGGAAAGCAGGTTTCTCAGCTGTAAGCTTGACTGCGAATGTGCGCGGACTGTTCTCTGTTATGCTTACTTTCATGCAAGGATTTTCCAGCTTAAGATTCTTAGGCTTGTCCAGCAGCATTGTTCTCTCTCTCAGTAAATCCTTTGTAGACATCTTCACGTAGAGGAACGTATTTGTCTCATCTACTCTGAATAGCGGATATTCTGCGACTTTCACGATCTCACCGGGGCCCGCTACTGCAGAATACTCTCTTGTTTCTTTTTTGCCGCCGGAGAAGTCTCTGAGCTTTATCGAGAATTCGGCTTCTGCTTCCTGCAGCGTGTCGTTGGCAAAGTAAAGTCCTACCGCTCTTCCATCTGTCACCAGAATGGGCTGGAGCGGCGAGAAGAAAGCACGGCTTGCATAGCTGAGAAGCTTCCATTTACCGCCATATTCGATGGCAGAATCGGAGATAGCTGGCCATGGGTCTACAAGGGATGAGAGAATAAGACCTTTTTCTCCTCTTGCCCTTCTTCTGTCAGCTTCTTTTCTTGCCATTTCGGCAGCTTTTATCTGTGAAAGGTAGACAAGTTTTCCTTCAGTGTCAGGGAATAGGAACGAAGCTGCGATACTGCTGAGTATTTCGCCTGTTGTACCGCCTCCATGAAGATCTGCTGTACTTGAGGCTATATTTCTCACATCATCCTTCCAGATTCTCTCCATCGTCCACTTTGAAGGGAAGGAAGGGGAAGAGAAGACTGTGGCAGGGGACTCTGCTGCAAAGATTATCATGCCGTTTCTTGCTGCAGTTTCCTCTAGCTTTCTGCTGGGATTCTCTGTAATGAGAGTGTTGAGACCTGCTTCTGCAGCACTGCGCAGCAGGCGTTCTGTATCAGATGAGGTATTTCTGGAAGGAATGAGATTCTCTTTCCCCAGAACAGCTCCTTTGGCAAAGATCCTCATGCCGTTGCATTCCACTCCGTCATTTGATGCCTGTATCGTTCTGAATGCTATGTCTTTATCAAAACGCATGCCTGCAATATTGATTGATACCGGATACAGCGGCTGAGGGCCAGTGCCTTGTGGCCACCAGAGGTAGACACCTTCTGCATCGAATTTCAGAGAGGAGACAGCTGTTCCTTTTCTGAATTCCATTACTCCTTTTACTGTTTTCCCATTGAAGGCTATTTCATATGGCAGTTCTGCATTCTGATAAGCTGTAGCTTTTATTTTAAGGCAGAGCTTCCATCCATCTTTTTCACTGATTGTCTCGAGTTCGGGCTCACTGAAAATGATTTCATCATCGGAGAGTATATCCACAGGCCCCCAGATTCCAGGGAAAACTCTCTCGGCTCCTGCCTGATTGAGTCCTGTGCCTGAGAAGATGAATTCGATATGATTGTCTCCATCCGATACAGCATTGCTGATATCAAGAGAGAGGGAAGAACCTTCTCCTTTTGTCCTGCCGGCTTCTTTTCCGTTGATGATGATGGCAGCAGGGGACAGGGATGGACATGTGAGATACATTAGCCTGGATCTGCTGATGGTGAAATTCCGTTTGATGCTCCATGCGGATTCACCGACCCAGGCAGCATTTATAATACCTGTACCATCATAAGGTTCTTCTATCAGGCCAGCTGCCAGTAGCGTATCATGTATGCTTCCGGGGATATCCATATCCCATTCGCTGCCTTGTTTTATTCCACTGCTCTTCATTGGTGAGTGAGCGTTCAGCGTCCACGCACCACTGAGTTCGGTTCTAGTCATTCTTCCTCCCTTTCTGTTCATTATATCTTAGGAAGTCATCATTTTGTGTTGGAATTGCATGAAGATTGTTCTATTATTCTTTCTAATCTGCTTTTCACAGTATATTATTTGGATAGGAGGTTCTGAAATGATCATAGCTAGAAGAATGACCAGAAACCCTGTTACAGCAACACCTGACATGTCCATCGGAGAGGCATCCGATCTGATGAAGAGGGAGAAGGTCCATCGCCTTCCTGTTCTGGACAAGGACAAGAATCTCGTCGGCGTTATCACGGAGAAAGATATCCTTCATGCTTCTCCATCTCCGGCGTCAAGCCTGTCTATCCATGAAATGGCTTATCTTCTGTCAAAGCTTACAGTGAAGAAGCTGATGACAAAGGATCCTGTTACAATCTCTGAGGATACGACGGTTGAGGAAGCTGCCAGGCTGATGAGCGATCAGGATCTCTCCTGTCTGCCTGTTGTGAATGGTACGAAACTTGTCGGAATCGTCACAAAGAGTGATATGTTCCGCATCCTTCTTGAGCTCTTCGGTGCACGCCATTATGGAGTAAGGCTTTCTTTCCTTGTTGAGGATAAGCCTGGCACAATTGCTCAGATCAGTGCTGCACTGGCAGCAAAGGGCCTTGATATCATCTCATTCGGTACATTTGCAGGCACGGACCCGACAAATGCTATCTGCACTATCAAAGTCCAGGGCTGCTCAATTGATGAGCTTGTATCCATAATCAAGCCATTTGTCTCTGAAATCCTTGATGTCAGGGAAGTATAAGCTTGGGCAGAAAGAAAACCAGGGCGGCGGATATAAAACGTCGCCTGAACGAAGAAGAGAAATTCCCATCTCCTTTTGCTTCTATCAAACTGGTTGAGAAGAAGGAAGAGGAGAATAAAACTTCGAAGAAACCCCTTCCTCCTCAGAAGCCGAAGAAGCCCTCTGAGATAGTGCAGGGATATAATCCGTCTTCATCTTTTGCTGATATTCTTTACGCTTATGAGCATACAGGCAATCCTTATGTCATGCCATCTAGTTCCCGTAAGAAGGAGATAGCTGAATCCAGAACGGATTTCGGTGCTATCCTCGAGAAATGGGAAGGACGTGGCAAGCCTCAGAAGAAGAAAACAGATAAAACAGGTCCAGAGAAGAAGAGCACTTATCATCCTACCAAAAGCTTTGGTGATATCCTTGCTGCTTTCGATGGCACTGATGTGAAGAAAGATAGGGAGCCTGCCGTACCTGCAAAACAGACTGCCCCCATTCCGGAGGAGACCTTTTTCAGACAGGAGAGCGAGGATGAGAAACGCTCTCCAGATGCCGCATGGTCAATTTTCGGTTCCAATGAGAGTTTTGTCAGAAAGGAAGAAGCGGTAGAGAAAGAAGAGATCCCTTCTCAGATCAAGGTTGAGAGAGTATCTAAACCTTATAACCCGACAAAATCCTTTGCTGATATCCTTTCCAGTTTTGAAAATTCAGGCAATAAGAAGAAAGCTGAGGAAGAAGAAACAAAGATTGCGGCGGAAACGCAGAAGCCTTTTACAGAAGAGAAGCAGGAGGAAAGCCTTTTCAGAACTGAAAGCGAGGATGAAAAGCGTGCTCCTGAAGCTGTCTGGTCCATCTTCGGCAATAATAAGATTCCCGAGAGGAAAACGGAAGAAAAGCCGGATGAAGAAGGGATTCGCCAGGATTCCCACAGAGCTAGTACACAGCAGAGCATTCCTTCCTTTGGTCCTGTATTCTCAGCCTTTGAGAAGAAGAATGAGAAGACATTTGATGAGATTCTCAAGGAAAAAGGTGATCTGTCCAGTCAGAAGAAGGAACTGACAATCTCCCGTCTACGTACGATGATGCCTCAGGCTACTCTCGATCTGCATGGTGATACGATTGCACAGGCTGAAAGCAGTGTTAAATCATTTCTTGATGAGTGTCATCAGAATGGATTGAGGAAAATCTCGATAATCACTGGGAAAGGCTTACATAGCGAAGACGGCATAGGCGTTCTCCGCGATGCCGTAATCCGTATTCTCGATCAATCGGGAATGGTAAGTGAGAAATACAGCGCTCCCCAGTCTGCTGGCGGTTCAGGAGCGCTCTGGATAATACTTAAAGCTTAGCGTTCCCTGTAGACGATTCTGCCCTTTGTGAGGTCGTATGGGGAAAGCTCTACCTTTACTGTGTCGCCCGGAACGATTCTGATGTAGTGCTTCCTCATCTTTCCTGAAAGGTGTGCGAGGATGACGAGCTTGTTTGTAAGCTCTACACGGAACATTGTGTTAGGCAGAGCTTCTTTTACTACTCCTTCTACCTCGATTGCTTCTTCCTTTGCCATTTTTTCTCCTTGGATATATTTATTTAAAGCCTCCTGAAGTCTATTTATTCCGCTGAAAGCTGTCAATGATGTACCCATCTAATGGTATTGCAAACATCCTCTCTTAGGTGCATTCTTTCTCAGGGAGGAATGACATGGGTGCATTTGACGATTATCTGAAAAGCGGAAAGAAAATAAATAGTGAGATGGCTATGTATACAGCCTCTTTAGATCTTGTTGCACGTGTTTCTCCATCTGTTGCTGCAAGAATTGTCCATGAGCTCAGGGATCAGAGAACATATCTCAAGCTTATTGCCAGCGAGAACTATTCATCACTGCCAGTTCAGGCGGCAATGGGAAATCTGCTTACCGATAAATATTCTGAAGGTTTTCCTTATCACAGGTTCTATGCCGGCTGTGACAATGTTGATGCAATTGAAGCAGAAGCTGCGGAGAAGGCAGAAAAACTTTTCGGAGCGGAGCATGCTTATGTGCAGCCGCACTCTGGTGCAGATGCGAATCTCTGTGCATACTGGGCAATACTGAATGAACGTGTTGAAGTCCCTTCTCTGGAGGAAATGGGAATCAAAAATCCCTCTGATATGAAAAGAGAAGACTGGAACAGGATCAGAGAAGCGACACATAATCAGAGGCTTCTCGGTCTTGATTACTATTCAGGTGGACATCTGACACATGGATACAGACAGAATGTCTCTGCACAGATGTTCGATGCTTATTCATATACTGTAGATAAAGAGACAGGCCTTCTTGATTACGATGAGATTGAAAGGCTTACAGCAGAGATAAAGCCTCTGATTCTCCTTGCAGGTTATTCAGCTTATCCAAGAGCAATTGATTTTCACCGTATGGCTGATATCGCACATAGATATGGTGCGGTCTTCATGGTCGACATGGCTCATTTTGCTGGTCTTGTTGCCGGTAAGGTATTTACAGGGGACTATGATCCGGTTCTTTGGGCAGATGTTGTGACAACTACAACCCACAAAACGCTCAGAGGACCCCGCGGTGGCATGATCCTCTGCAAGGAAGAGTTTGCAGCCAGTGTTGATAAAGGATGCCCTCTGGTAATCGGCGGACCGCTTCCGAATATCCTTGCAGCAAAAGCTGTTGCACTGGAGGAGGCCCTGAAGCCGTATTTCCAGGATTATGCTGCCAGAATTGTCCGCAATGCACGTCATCTGGCTGAGAGCTGTATCAAGGAAGGTATTCCTGTGGCTACAGGTGGTACAGATAACCATCTTATGCTCCTTGATGTCCGTCCATTCGGCCTCAATGGCCGTCAGGCTGAGAGCCTTCTGCGAGAATGCGGCATCACCCTTAACCGCAATGCTCTTCCGTTTGATAGCAACGGTCCCTGGTACACATCCGGACTGAGGCTCGGTACTCCTGCTCTGACTACGCTTGGTATGGGGAATAAGGAGATGGAAGAGATTGCTTCAATAATTGCAATGGTTCTGAAGTCTGCCCATCCTGTGAAGCTGACAAAAGGTGAGCATGCTGGAGAATTCTCAAAAAACAAGGCAAAAGCTCCAGAGAGTGTTATGGAAGAAGCAAGAAGCAGGATAAAAGCGCTTCTTGATCAGTTTGTTCTCTATCCAGAACTTGATCTTGATTTCCTTGAAAAAGAGTTCCCCCTTGCCTGATACAATGCCGGAAGCTGATAAGGTTTCCGGCTTATTTCTTTATTGGGCTAGTTCAGTTTTGAAATTCATACGAATTGAGGTTGAATTTTAGCAAGAAATCAGAACAAAGTGAAATATAATAGCAAGATGAGAGTAGAACAGACCTGAATACTAGATTAGACTAAGCCATAGGATTAATAAAAAGGAGAAACGTATGAAGAAATTCTTAGCAGCATTCCTTGTGCTTTCACTCCTCCTTACCGGCGTCTGGGCTGGTGGCAGCGGGGAGTCCTCTGGTGGAGTAGAGCGCCTCGAGATTCTTCTTTCCGATGATACACTTGAAGGCGGAGCGATGGCTAAGGCTGTCGAAAGATTCAATGCTGAATATGCAGATAAGGGAATCCAGGTCTTCATCAACGAAATCGCTTATGGTGATATGCAGACACAGATTCAGAACAGAGCAATGGCACATGACCTTCCTGCACTTATCCGCTCTGGTCACTTTATCCAGTATAATGACCTTGCTTATTCACTCGAAGGCAAGCTTGGTGACCTTACAGGAGACTCCTTCGCAATGGACGGAACAAGCCCGGAAACAGGCGAGCTCATTGCAGGTACAGTCAATGCTACAGCTGTAGGTCTCATCATCAACAAGACTGCATTCGACAAGGCTGGCGTTTCCTATCCTCTTACAGAGGAAGAGAGATGGACATGGGATGAGTTCATGGCAGCTCTTGATCAGGTCATGGCAGCTAACGAGGATACACTCGATTATGCTCTTGTTATTGACTACTCACAGCAGAGAATCAGAACAATCCTTTATCAGTTCGGCTCACTCTTCTTCGATCCAGAAGATTCAAAGCACCTGATTCTTGACAGCCCGGAGACAAAGGAAGCAATCGACTTCATTCTCTCCCTCTATCAGGATGGATACTCATCAGTATCTGCAGGTCTTGGAACAGAGAACGCGCAGCAGATGTTCAAGACTGGTCGTGTTGCAGCTCACCTTGCCGGTAACTGGGTAATCACAGACTACATGGAGAACATCAAGGATTTCGAATGGATTCCTGTTCTTATGCCGTATGAGACAACAGTTGCTACATGTCTTGGTGGAAACTTCCTCTATGCATTCGACGGAACTGGTCAGGAAGAGGCTGCTGTTGAGTTCATCAAGTGGTTCTTCGAGCCAGAAAACTATATCCAGTACTGCAAAGATGGTAACTATCTGCCAGGTGTCAAGGGCATTGAAGTTGATTACGATGTTCCTGGTCTCGACATCTTCGTACAGGAGCTCAATGCAACAGATGCAGGTCCTGAGAGAGATAAGGCTATCGAGTCTTCTTACATCGGCAAGGACTGGGGCAACACACTCCGTGACAGCCTTGCAAGAGCTGTTGCTGGTGAAATCACAGGTGAAGAAGTCATCCGCATTACATGCGATACACTTCTCGACACATATGGTGACATCCACGAGTGATAGCTACTCTGTGAATAATGAAAACCCTGCAGCGATGCAGGGTTTTCTCATGTCAGATGGCAGTGTTCTTAATATGATTTCTCGTCTTCTGTAATCCTTTCGTAGCCGGAAGCACAGCGCCAATCATAGAATTCACCATTGAGGGTCGGAACTTTATCCCGTCCGATTGATAGAATACCATAAGCGAAGTCATCAGTTTCTGCACTGTCTGAATTACTGTCATAGCTTATAGCCATATTTCTGAAAAGATCCTTGAAATGTTCGAAAGATCCGCTTTCAGCTCTATCTGAGAGACGTACGACGCAAAGCTGTTTCTCTCCCTCTGCGATGATTTCCCTTCCTCTGTTCATTCCCCATGTCACGAGGTGCGGCAAAGAGGAGAAATAGACACCGAGATAGCCGTTTCCTGATGAAGCGAATGCATAATGATCCTCAACGGACCAGCTGTCATAGAACCATGTAGGGAAGTATGCATGGATATATTTCACGACTTCTGTTTCGGCGGTTGAGAAAATCATCAGTAGCAGTCCTTTGTATTGCACTGTCATCGGGACAGTTCCATTCCCAGCCCAGTAGGCCGGCCTGTTCTCGCCGCTATATGCTTTCTCGCCCGGATGATTGATGAAGAATGGAGCTTCTGTACCGAATGTACAGTCCATAATGTGCTGCTGATGTCCGTGCTGGAATGGTTTGAACTCTTCTGCAGATCCAAGCGACCAGTGCTTTGTCTCTGCTCTGTATGTCCAGACCGGTGACAGGCCTTGTACTGTAACAGTTGTTCTCAGCTTTCCTTCTTCCAGTGGCTCTGTACTGTATGGTGGGACATAAGGCGTAAGGGAGAAGAGTACGGAGGCCCTGTTCGATCTGGTTGCATGGCCATCTCCGAATGCAATGTAGGAGAGGAATGAAGGTTCATTGAGCTCTTTCGCTCTTACTGTATCCTCATAAGCACGTCCGAATGATGATGTCATGATTCCATGGAATGTGTTATCCCTGATTATTCTGAATGTGTAATCGAGTGCATCTTTTGTCTTCTCGATGATATCTTCATCTTCAGCTGCTCCATATAGGGAAAAGAGGCCGATCAGATCAACGGGGAAGTATGTTGCACTGTTCCACTCAGCATAGTGGTAAAGGCTGAAGTTCCTGAACCAGGTCATGAGGTTCGCTTTGCCGATTTTCCTCTGCTCGCTTCCTTTCCTGCCACTTGCCTTGAATACAGAATCAGGGAAGAGGAGGCCTGCCAGATACTGTGATGTATGGAAGAGGAAGGCATGGTTTTCAGAGAAATACCACATGGAGTCATTGCCTTTCTCGTCAATCCAGTATCTGAAACTGAGAATTGCCTCTTTCGCTCTTTCGTAGAGATCTTCCGGGTAAAGATTTCTGTCAGCTTTTATGCTCCATAGGAGAGGAGCCATCACGAAGTCGGCACAATCTTCCTTCCGTTCTATTATTGTGAGGCTCTTCTCTATGTATGCCCTTGCTCTTTCAGAGATTCTCTTTTCTGTTTTCATGATTGCCATTGCCTGATGCATCAAACCATCGCCATGCATGGCTGCGAAGAAGAGCGCTTCTCTTTTCCTGTCCTCGATTGAAGAATGCACAGGAAGGTCTGTCAGATACTTCGGGGCAGTGTTGTAGAAAATCTTTCTTTCTATATGCAGATCTCCAGTATCTACGGCAAAGAATGCCTTTCCGCGGCTTGTGTCGGAAAATCCTTCTTCAAGCTTCAGATGGCTCATGCCAGGTTCTATTGTGAATACCTTGTCTGAACCAATTCCCGAGACAGAGAGATGCAGGCGCGCTGCAAGCATCGAAGAATCGAAATCTGCTTCGATGCCTCCAAAACAGTATGTGAAGCAGGTAAGCGAGATGCTTTCAAGAAATCTCTCAGCACGATGGGCTTCGTTTTCATCTGCACTGGTTTCAAAGCTCTGTTCTATTGCTACCTCGCCATTGTAGATGAAATCAAAGTAGAAGAAGGCATCACGCTCTGCGAGTTCCTCCATATACATCTGGAATACATGTTCTCCTGCAGTCAGTTCCAGCTGGAATTCCTTTGTGTGCGGTATGTTCCTGTCGTATGGGGCATATGATACTGCTTCTCTTCCATCTACCCAGAGCTTGATCGCACCGCATGTCGCAATAGCAAATGGATAGCTGCCTGTCTCAGGAACTTTGACGATGCTGGAGAGATTTGTCCACATGAAAGTGGGAGTAGGGCGCGCTGTGGAGAAATTTACTTTCGAGTCTTCAAATGGAAACCATGCATGAGCATATGGACCATCATAAAGCTGTACATCAGCCAGTTTATGACTGGCAAGAAAGTGTTTTCTTACTGGGTAGATAATCTGTACATATGCCTCTCCGAGATTGACGGGAGCATAGAACGACTGGGCGGGGGAGTCAACGGGCTTCTCCTCTATTCCTGAATAGCGCCAGTGTGAAAGGCTGGAGCCTTTTCCTATTGGATATCTGAGTTGCATACCTGAATAATATCGCAATATGTCAGATGGTGAAACTCTGGAAATGCGGGTAGATAAAATCATTTTTGGATAGCAAAAAATGCAGAAAATGTAATGCATCGGGGCAAGTAATGTGTTGCAGAGAGGCCTCCACATGGTAAACTAACTGTTATAAAGGGAGGTCGTATGTCCAAAAAGAAGAATACATTGGATCGCAACCAAGGGTGGGCTCTGCTCTTCTGTGCTCCAAATATTATTTTCTTTCTTATCTTCTTCGTCTGGCCAGCTGTAATAGGACTCTATTATTCCTTCACCAATTATGATGGCTGGAGGAATATGGATTTTGTCGGACTTGAGAACTACATAGGTCTTTTTCATGACAGCCAGTTCTATTCTGTCTTCTTGAATACTGTTCTCTACGTTGTAGTATCTGTTCCGCTTGGAATGATTGTTTCACTTTTCCTTGCTCTTCTCCTCAATGATGAGAAAATCAAGGGAAATGCAGTCACAAGAGTCCTTGTGTATTGGCCTACATTGCTCTCCACAATCATGGTTGGTGTTACATGGAAGTGGATTTTCGGTGAGTCATTCGGTGTCGCCAACTATGTACTGACATCCATGGGATTAGGGAAGGTCGGCTGGTTCTCAACCCCGACAGCTGCATTCTGGACAACAATCATCGCCACAGTCTGGTCTGGTTGTGGTGTCAACATGCTCATTTATCTTGGCGGTATCAAGCAGATTCCGGCAGATCTCTATGAGGCTGCTACCATCGATGGAGCTAATGCATGGCAGAGGTTCAGAAACATCACGCTTCCTTCTCTCAAGCCTGTCACGTTCATGATTCTCCTTACATCAATGATCAATGCATTCAAAGTCTTCGCTATGGTTCAGACACTTACAAATGGTGGTCCTGGTACAGCAACGACCTACATGATCCAGTATATCTATCAGATAGGATTCACAAGGAACAGGCATGGATATGCATCGGCTGCATCCATGATCCTCTTCGTCGTTCTTCTCATCATCTCGTTCGTGCAGACGAGGATGAACGCAAAATCAGAGGAGGCCTGAAATGAATGTAACTAAGAAGTCCACTGTTCTCGTAAAGACAGTTGTATCCCTTGTTTTCGCTCTTATCTGGGTATTCCCTGTAGTCTGGCTTGTTCTTTCATCCTTCAAGCCTGGTGATGAGCTCTTTACATTCCCTCTGACATTGTTCCCGAAGAATTTCTCTATTGCTGGTTACGCCAAGACATTCGAAAGCTATAACATCGTTCTTTCGACATTCAATACAGCTTTCATTACATTCTTCGCTACGATCATCACCCTTATCATGAGCTGTATGTGTGGATTCGCTCTGGCTAAGTATCACTATAAGTGGCTTTCTGTCTTCTTCATGTGTATGCTTGCTACAACCATGCTCCCGACAGAAGTCATCATGTCCCCGAGCTTCAAGGTTATCCTTTCGCTCGGTCTGTATAACTCTCTCTGGGGTGCTATCATTCCTACAGTAGGTACAATGACAGGTGTCTTCCTGATGCGCCAGTTCTTCATATCGATTCCTGATGAGCTTCTGGAAGCTGCTAGAATCGATGGTGCTAATGAAGGAAGATCATTTGTTCAGATTATGGTTCCGCTCTGCCGCAGCCAGATTGCTATTCTCGCTATCTTCTCATTCCGCTGGAGATGGAATGATTATATCTGGCCGTTGCTTGCTCTTACAAATCCAGACAAGTATACAATGCAGCTTCAGCTCAGGACACTCAGCGGTGCAGAGGCTGTAGATTGGTCAGCCCTTCTCGCATTCTCGGTTATCACAATGATCCCGGTTCTGATTATCTTCATTATCTTCAACCGTCAGATCATGAGTTCCGAAGTCTCAAGCGGTGTCAAAGGCTGAGATTGGTGTTTATTTTCCCGGGAGGCTTCTCGCAAGCCTCCTTTTTCTTTGTAAGTTCCGCTTCTCAGTAGTATTCTTATTTATATGAGCAACATATTGATTAAGAACGGACTTGTAGTCGATACGGAGTGGATGAGGCATTACGATATCCTGATTTCCGGTTCGAAGATTGCACGTATGGCACCATCGATCGATGTGTCATCACTGCCGCAGGATACGATGATTGTACATGCCGATGGCCTTTGTGTGCTTCCAGGCATCATCGATGCGCATACTCATTATCATCTGGTGAGCAGAGGTACTGTAACAGCAGATTCCTTTGCTGAAGGTTCCAGGCTTGCTGCGTTCGGTGGTGTCACTACTGTTGTTGATTTTGCTGATGATAATAAAGTCTCTCTTCTTGAGTCTCTGCATTCAAGACGCCGTGAAATGATGCCGATGGCTATTGATTATGCTCTTCATCAGGGAGTGTATAAATACAGGGATGACATCAAGAAGGAGCTTGAATCGATAAAGCGTGCAGGCGTTGGAACGCTCAAGCTTTTCACGACATATAAAGATGTCGGATATCTTGTTGATAACAGGGATGAGCTTAAGGCTATCTTCAGTGATGCAAAGGATCTGGGGCTGATGGTTACTGTGCACTGTGAAGACGATGCGATTGTGACTGGTATTTCATCTTCCTGGAATGGAAGTTACAGACCTATAGATCATGCTGCATTGCGTCCTGCAGAGGCAGAAGCAAAGGCTATTGAATATGTAGGCGGGATTGCAGGTGAGCTTGATATGCCTCTGTATGTTGTTCATCTTTCATCAAGAAAAGGACTGGAGAGCGTCAGAAAGCTGAGAATGGAAGGGGTTCGCGTGATCGTGGAGACAACGCCTCACTATCTTTTCCTGACCAAGGAGAAACTTGAAGGAAGTGATGGACCATTGTATGTGATGACCCCGCCTCTCAGGAGCGTAGATGACAATGAGGCTTTGCAGGAAGCTCTTGTCAATGGGGAGATTCAGGTTGTCGCCACAGACCATTGTTCTTTTACCCGTGAACAGAAGCTGGAGAGCAACGACTGCAGGACAATCTATCCGGGAATTCCCGGAACGGAAGAGCTGCTGCCGCTTCTGAACACATTTGCCGTGACAAGCGGTAAGCTTTCTCTTTCACAGGTGGTGAATCTTGTTTCGACCGGGCCTGCCAAGCTGTTCGGACTTTATCCCGAGAAGGGTTCTCTTGAGGTAGGTACCGATGCTGATATCACGCTGTTTGATCCTGAATGCAGCTGGACACTCTCGAAGGATACGACACACTCCGCTTCCGGCTATACGGCGTATGAAGGTTTCAGCGTGACCGGCAGGGTTGTCATGACTTATCTCCGTGGTCGTCTGATTATGGGGGATAATATATATCTCGGGCTTTCCGGAGATGGGAAATTCATCAGGGCTAAACGATGATCAAGGCACTTCTTTTCGATATGGATGGTGTTCTTGCGGATAGTGAGGGCCTCTCCATCGCTGTAGGTATAGATTATTTCGCCTCAATTGGAGTTAAAGCCGATGAGAGCTCTTTCCGTGATTCACTGGGATGCGGAGAACGTGCCTTTTTTGATATCACGGCAGCAAAGCTTGGGCTTTCCGGTTCTCCTTATTCCTATGATGAAGCTTCTGCATTCTTCAGGAAAAGATACACAGAGCTGATACGGGGAAGGAATATAGCGCTTCCAGGGGCTGGAATCGTAGAGAAAGCCAGGGCCTGCGGAATAATGACAGCGCTTGCTTCCAGTGCGCCTGAGTGGAAAGTGATGGCTAATATTGAAGCAGTGGGGCTTTCTCCTGCCTATTTTGATTTCATTGCAACAGGTGCTGATATAAAAAGGAATAAGCCGGAGAAGGATATCTATGAGCTTTGTCTGATCAACCTTGGCTGCGATGCCTCACAGGCTGTTGTCTTTGAAGATACAAAGGGTGGTATTGAGAGTGGAAAGAGAGCGGGGTGCCGTGTTGTTTCCATGCTGACTACAATCGGCAGGGAGGAGGCAGAGCTGTATGCCAATGCAGCAGTTGATAATCTTGCTTCCATCCCTGATTTCTCCTCATCAGAGGAACTTGAGGATTTCCTCTTTCCTCATTCATCGGAGCTTGTCAGGTATGGGGCTTGCTGGATAAAGCCATTGGAGAAGAAGCTGCCTTATGATGCCGTCCTCCGTGCAGCCATTGAAGCTGCCCGCAAAGCATGGGAGCATGGTTATGCCCCTTATTCAGAGTTCCGTGTAGGCGCTGCTGTGGTCTCAGCCAGAACCGGCAGGATCTATTCCGGATGCAATGTAGAGAATTCATCATATGGCGCTACTATCTGTGCAGAGAGGAATGCTATCACGACAGCTGTTGCCTGTGAGGGGGCTATCGGTATTGATCTGCTTGTGGTCTATTCTGATGATGACCCGCCAGCCCCTCCCTGTGCTGTATGTTTGCAGGTAATAGCAGAATTTGCCAGGCCAGAGACCAGAATAGTACTTGTCACACCTGATTCCGAGCCAGTTGAATACAGTTTTTCTCAGATGTTGCCGAGACCTTTCATTTTCCCTAAAATGCGATAGGTGAAAGAACTGCAGACTTTGTCTGCCAGATGTCCGGAATTCATGAAGAAAATAGGTGTAGTGATTTCTCTATTTCTGTTGCTCTGTTCCTGTACCAGCACAGATGCTTTTACCTCTCCCAGATTGCTTTCCCCTGAGATTGCACTGGAAGAGAAGCTTTCATATGCACATGCAGAGCCTGTCAGTGTCTCTTTCCCTGAAATCTATTTTGATGGAACTGAATGGCTGGAACGTTTTACAGAGCTTGTAGAGGAGGCTGAGGATTATATTCTTATTTCGACTTTCCTTGGCTCTGACGCTCCTGTACTGGAAAAACTTTACAGGGCAATCATGGATGCCAGTGAAAGGGGGGTAAGAGTATATTTCATAATGGATGGAATCTCTGCCCTTGATATGACTGAATCGAAACATTATATGACTCCTCTGTATTTCCTGCGTTCCGCAGGCGTGCATCTTGTTGAATACAATCCTGTTTCCGTCACGCATCTGATGAATCCTGGAACCATCATCATGAGGAATCATATCAAGCTTGTTGTCGTTGATGGCTCATATTCTGCAATCGGCGGAATGAATATGAATTATATCTCGCTGGGATCAGGAAAGAATCAGACACAGCGTGACAGCATGTTTCTCTTCCATTCCCCATCGCTTGCTTCCGCCATGATTGATACTTTCATATCCCTCTGGAATGACAGCTGTATAGAGAAGCTGGAAAGAGACAGCTTCCCAGTTTCTTCATCTTCTGATGAAGGAGAGTACAGCGCCTGGCTTGTCCAGTCGGAAGGGACTGCAGAGATGTTCGCCTCATTGATCGGCAGTGCAACAGAGCATCTGGTGATTTTCCCATATCTTCCAGCACTCGATGGAAAGATGAAAAGTGCTTTGGGAAGTGCCTCTGGCCGTGGTGTTGATGTGGATATCATAATGCCTGTGGATCTTCGCGGTTATGCTGCCAGCGGAATCTACTCTGCGCTTCCTGAACTGATCAAAGAAACCGGAGCTGACGTTTTCGTCTCTGTTTATGATGAGGATGGCAATATCCTTCCTCTTCTGCATGAGAAGCTTATAATCGCAGATTCGCGCTATGTGATAATCGGCTCTGCTAATTTCAACTTCCGTTCAATGTCACTTTCAAAGGAGCTGTCTCTGCTGATTGATTCCCCTCAGCTTGCCAGTGTACTGGAAGAACATGTGCAGAGCGTGCTTGCAGGATCGGAAGAGATAACATATGAAGATGCTCTTCTTCTGAAGAGGGAAGAGGGCGATGCTCTGAGTTATCTGTTTATGTATTTCGGAGGCTGAGATGAGAAAAATCCTGATAGTTATCATGCTTCTTGCCTCCTTTAATCTTCATAGTGCACCGGCTTTTGGTTATTCTCTTGCACCGGTGGGTGTCGTGACGCCATCTGGAAGCTATGGAGGACTGACAGCTTCATTCATATTCTCTCCATATCCGGATGTGCATGCGGGAGATATAAGAATAGGAGTTGATCTGTCTGCTGTATATCCGTTTTTTGAGAGCGCTTCACTGCTTATGTCCATGCCTGTGTTCTCAACGCCGGAGAATCCTTTCTCATGGGCTTTTATGAATCCAGTGCTGTGGACACCATCCATATCGCTTGGAGTGCAGTACAGATTGCATAATGAATGGAACATGATACTGGGACTATCGCCACTTGCTTTCCGCGATAGCCATTTCATCTATGAAGCGTTATCGCCATTCGCGCTTTATAGTATTCTGTCGGGTGAATGGGGATGGGGGATTTACGTCTTCCGCTTCTCGTATTTCTTCTGAGGTGATTATGAGAAAAGCTTTTGTGATAATCCTCTTTGTTCTGATATTGATCCCCCTTTACGCCGGTGATTACCATGATGTCTCTCTTTCTATCGGCGAAGAGAGCTATAAGTGGCCTGAAATGGGAATGAGCTTTTCCTATGGGGTGAATATAGGGCTGACGAACCATCTTGAGCTTGATATCTGGGGGACTTCTGAGCTGGTGCCTGTGCCATTTGCATCGAATATCTTCAGGGTAGAACTCCTGTGGTCGCTTTTAGGAGAGAGGTCGACTGCCTCGAAGATTGCAGGAAGCGCATTGAATACGCTTATAGGGATTGGAGGGTTTTACAGGACGGATAACAATGGAGCGGGGCCTCTTGTCTCCATCACGCCTCTGACAGTCGGCACCCCGGTCTCTGGAAGACGGGAGAGAATACTCCGTACTGCACTCGGTTACGATGCTGTGAACAGAGAGCTTGTGGTTTCATTCTCTCTCATCTCTATCGATTACTATCTCCGCGGAACATGGCGCGATTATAGCTTCTGATTATTTTCCTTCCAGTGCCATCATCTTATCGATACGACCTTGATGCCGTCCTCCTTCGAATGTGGCATCGATATAGGCATCGAGTATATCAGTAACAGGTTCAGGGTATTCAACTCTCCCGCCGAATGCGATGAAATTCGCGTTGTTATGACGTTTTGTCATCTCTGCTGAATATCTGGTCTGAGGAAGGGCACAGCGGATACCCCTCATCTTGTTTGCAGAGATGGAGATGCCGATTCCTGTTCCGCAGATGAGAATACCGAAGTCATATCCGCCTTTCCTGTATTCATTGACAGCTTTCTCGGCGTAATCCGGGTAGTCGACACTCTCATGGCTTTCAGTTCCGAGATAAACTGTCTCAATGCCTCGTTCATTCAGATGCTTTCTTACGATTGCAGCCAGTTCAACTCCGCCATGGTCATTTGCCAGTACGCATTTCATTTCGCTTTCTCCTTTCCTCCCTTTGGTTTTGAGTTTACCATTATTCCATGAAAATATATATCACAGGACACCGTAATCCTGATATGGACTCGGTCTGTGCAGCATACGCATACGCTGCTTTAAAGAACAAAATTGATGAAAAGAACCAGTATATACCTGTAATGCTGGGACAGGCTAACAGGAATACACGCTCTGTCTTTGCATCTCTATCTCTTCCTCTTCCCCAGTTCCTTCATGATGTAAGGCCCCGGGTAGGTGAAGTGCAGAAGCAGCCTGTTTACTCCATAAGTTCTTCCGATCCTCTTTTCATCCTTATGGATATATTCCACCGCAGGAAACCTACAGTCATTCCAGTCATCGATGATGGTGTTTACAAGGGACTTCTCTCTGCAGATGATATAAATGGCTTTTTCCTCCGCGAGAACAGCGGCGCGATAAGGCAGCGTTATCTTCTCTCAGAAGATAATATTGAACGTGTCATCGAAGGTGAATTTCTCAAACACGGCAGCGGAGGAGATGTAAGGGCTCCGTATATGATTGGTGCCATGGAGTATCAGGTATATCTCTCACGCCTTGAAAGGCTGCCTGAGAAACCTGTGCTGATAATAGGGGACAGGAAAAAGCATCTGGAAGCGGCCATCGAGAACCAGCTTCCTGGCATTGTCCTCACAGGTGTCACTGATCCGTCAAAGCTTGAAATTGACTTCTCTTCCTTCAGAGGATTTGTCTACGTGTCCTTTCTGGATACAGCTGAGACGCTGAGGCTTCTAAGGCTGTCGACGCCTGTTTCAGATATCATGCATCAGGATGACTCTGAGATGCGCATCGATGGTGATATGCTCTTCGATGATGCGAAGAAAAAGCTGCAGGAGAGCGATTGGAGAGGCTTTTCAGTTTTTTCCGGAGATGTCTGGACCGGGTTTGTCACAAGACGATGCTTTCTGGATAAGCCCCGGCAGAAGATGATTCTCGTTGATCACAATGAGGCTGAGCAGAGTGTTCCTGGAATTGAGGATGCTGAGATTATCGAGATACTTGATCATCATCGGCTCTCACCACCTAGGATGAAAAGCCCCATCTATATTGTCTCGGAACCTTTGGGCTCTACTTGTACAATCATCTATGAGCAGTTCAGGAAATGGGGAGTGGAAATCGATCCAGTCGTTGCAAAAGTCCTGCTCTCAGGTCTTGCCTCTGACACTGTCATGCTCAAAAGCCCGACAACTACAAGCTATGATGTCCATGTGGCAAAACGACTTGTTGAGATTGGCGGCGTAGAGGATTTCGGTGATTTCTGCCGTTCCATCTTCTCCGATGGCTCTTCTCTCTCTTCCCAGGATCCTGAGAGTGTCATCACTTCTGATATGAAGAGCTATAATGAAAAAGGAATTCATTTTGCTATCGGTCAGGTGGAAGTGACAACGCTGGAAGAACTCAGGGAGATCAAAGACCGGTATCTTGATGCCCTGGAATATGTGAAACTTGCGAATGCCCTTGACTGGTGCATGCTGCTGATTACCGATGTCATAAAAGAAAATTCCGTGCTTCTTACCACTCATTCGGATAAACTGAGAGACCTTGTATATGACAGAATCTCCGATGGAGTATATAGCCTTCCTGGTGTGCTTTCCCGTAAGAAGCAGCTTCTGCCTGAGATTCTCAGAGTGCTTGAGGATTAGACGCCTTGCACTTTTATGATTGATGGAATCTGACGGATAGCCTGTGTTGTCTTTTTCATCGCATCTTCGCTGTCTGCACTGATGGTGAAGGTGCCTACAAGCCCTTCTGGGGAGACATCGAGCGCACCTTGGATCAGATGGCTGTTATGCTTGCGTACAGCATTGTCGATTTCGCTGAAAAGCTCCGAGTTGAATTTAGCTGTGACGGAGAAACGCCTGACAAGCTCCTGACTGTCCCACTCGACAGGGACAATCCTCTCATCAGCCTCTGGCATGTTGGCAAGGTTTGGGCAGTCTTTGCGGTGGATAACATACCCTCTTCCTCTTGTGATATATGCCACGATATCGTCTCCATGGACAGGATTGCAGCACTTGGCAAAATCGAAAAGGATATTGCTGTTATCTCCGATGATGACTGTGCCTTTCTTCTCACGGGGAGTGAAGCGTAGTCCCTGAAGCGCCGGAATCCTCTTCTTCGCGCTTTCCAGAGCAGGGTTCTGTATGGTTGCGGCTGTTTTTTTCTGTGGCTGTGCAATCGGAAGATTCGATGGCGCATTCTTGTTCAGCCAGGCTCTGATCTTCTTCTTTGCGGATGTAGTCTGAGCGTATTCAAGCCATTGCTGGTTCGGATGGGCACTTGGGCTTGTCATGATTTCGACAATCTGCGTGTTCCCAAGAGGTCTGTTGAGAGGGATGATGGAACCATCTGCCCTTGCCCCAGAACAGTGATTGCCGATTTCCGTATGTACTTTGTAGGCAAAATCGAGAGCTGTGGAACCTACAGGAAGCTCGATGACGTGGCCTTGCGGGGTGAAGACGACAATGGAATCTTTCAGAAGCTCGTTCTTGATCTCATCCATGAAATCCTCGCTCTGGGCAATTTCCTTGGACCAGGTCTTTATCTTCCTGATGATTTTCTGGTAATTGATGGAATCTACGGTTTTCCAGGTGCCTGATTCAGAGCCGGAGGCCGCTTTATATGCCCAGTGGGCGGCAACGCCTTCCTCTGCAGTCTTGTGCATTTCCTGTGTGCGTATCTGGATTTCGAGATGCCTGTTCTGCGGACCGAGGACTGTTGTATGGAGACTCTGATAGTTGTTGGCTTTCGGCATCGCTATGTAGTCTTTGAAACGGCCTTCGATAGGTATCCACATCGAGTGAATGACTCCCAGAATGGTGTAGCATTCGACTGTCGTCTGGCAGATTACCCTGATACCGAGGATATCGTAGATTTCATCGATTTCCTTCTTTCTCTTCTTTATCTTCTGGTAGATGGAGTAGGCGTGCTTTACGCGTCCCGTGATTTCTATATCTGTGATACCGGCTTTTGCACAGGCTTCACCGATAGCTTTAGAGACCTGTTTGATATATGCAGTGTATTCACCCTTCTTTTCCAGAAGGTACCCGTTGATATAATCATATGACTCAGGTTTGAGAGCTTTGAGGGAGAGATCTTCCAGTTCGCTCTTGATAGTCTGCATACCAAGGCTGTCTGCAATAGGGGCGAAGATGTCCAGGCAGTCCTCGGCGAATGCACGCCGGCGTTCTGCTGAAAGCCCGTCAATGGTACGCATATTGTGCAGTTTATCGGCAAGCTTGATGAGAATCACTCTCAGATCTTTTGACATGGCGAAGAACATCTTCTTGATGGTTTCCGCTTCCTGTATTGATTTCTCATCTGTGATTCTGGAGATCTTTGTGACCGCCTGGACCATCTCTCCGACTTCTTTGCCGAAGATCGTAGCAATCTCTTCCTCTGTCGTATCAGTATCTTCCAGCGTGTCATGGAGAAGACCTGCAGAGACCGTATCTGCATCCATTCCGATCTGGATGAGTATCTCTGCGACCGCTATCGGGTGCGTGATATAAGGTTCCCCTGTCTTTCGTTTCTGATCCCCATGTTTTTTTGCCGCAAATACTGCAGCGGCTGCGATTTTATCCTTGTCATCGTCGGAGTAGCGTATGATTTTCTTTACGAATCTGTCTACAAGTTCTTTATTTGGAAAGTCTTCCATATATCACACGCTCCTTACCGGCAAGATCTCTGAGCACCGAAATCTCTGAAAAACCGCTCTTTTCAAGAAGACTACCACAGATTTCGCTCTGCCGATAGTCGATTTCAAGCATAAGGTATCCACCTTTATTGAGAATATCAGGGGATGTGGCAATTATCTTCCGGATGATATCCAGCCCATCATTGCCGCCTCCGAGAAAAGCTATCTCCGGTTCTGATTTTACGCATGAATCGGTCTCCTCATACCATGAAGCTGTGAGATAGGGCGGGTTGGAAAGAATCATATCAAAGTGTTCGCCCTCCCAAGGATCAAGCAGATCTCCTTCCCTCCATTCTGCTTCCTTTCCGGTAATGATTCGGTAATTTTCCCTTGCTATGGCCAGAGCATCGGGAGAGATATCGGAAATGGCAACTGGCATGGAAAGAGCATAAGATACGGAGGCGGCAATGGCTCCGCTGCCTGTACAGAGATCCAGAATGCGAGGGCATGGGAAATTCTTTGCAATCTCAATAGCTTTTTCAACAAGCGTCTCTGTATCAGGACGTGGAATCAGTACAGAAGGTGTGACATGAAAAGAGTGCCCATAGAATTCTTTCTCACCTGTGATATATGCCATAGGTGTGCCGCTGAGGCGTTCATTGAGAAAGTTCATGGCTTTTGCTTCTTCCTCAGCTGTTACGTTCCTTCTGGATTCTGTTATCTGGGCAATTGCATCGAGTCCGGTTGCCAGGGTGATGATTATCCTGGCATCTGTGGACTCTGTTCTGGCAAGTAGTTTTCTTTTCAGCTCTGCTACTGTCACGCTTCTTTCAGAGCCTCCTCCCCGGAAGCAAGCCGGAGTGCATCTATAAGTTCATCCAGATCCCCTTCGATGATGGAATCGAGTTTGTAGAGTGTAAGGTTTATCCTATGGTCTGTAACTCTGTTCTGCGGGAAATTATATGTACGGATACGTTCCGATCTGTCTCCCGAGCCGACCATTGAGCGTCTGGCATCTGCTCTTTCCTTCTGTTTCTTTGCCTCTTCCAGCTCATAGAGCCTTGATCGGAGGACTCTCATTGCTTTTGCTCTGTTCTTTATCTGGGACTTCTCATCCTGGCAGATAACGACAAGACCTGATGGAATGTGAGTGATTCTCACTGCAGAATCTGTTGTATTGACGCACTGTCCGCCAGGGCCTCCTGCCCTCATGACATCGATTCTCAGATCTTCCTGCCTGATTTCTATATCGGTCTCTTCAGCTTCGGGAAGTACAGCTACTGTTATAGCTGAAGTATGTATTCTGCCACCTGATTCAGTCTCAGGAACGCGCTGTACACGGTGAACCCCCGATTCAAAACGGAGATATCCATAGACATCTTTGCCGGCTATGGAGACTACTATCTCCTTGTATCCTCCGATTCCCGATTCACTCGAGCTCATTATCTCCATCTTCCAGTGTTTTTTCTCAGCATAGTGAGAGTACATACGGAAGATGTCGGCAGCGAAGAGAGAGGCTTCATCGCCCCCTGTTCCTGCTCTGATTTCCATGATGATGTTCTTTCCTTCCAGCGGATCTGGCGGGATGAGAAGGAGCCTGCATTCCTTCTCCTGAGCTTCATAGAGAGCTTCAAGCCTGGAGAGCTCTTCCTTGGCCATTTCCACAAGCTCCGGGTCTTCTTCATTTTTCATCATCTCTCTGGATTCGAGGATTTCCTTCTCTGTTTCCTTCATCTCTTCGAGCTTGGAGACTACAGGGGCAAGATGGGAGCGCTCCTGCATAAGGCTTTTGTAAAGCTTCATGTCACTGAGAGCTTCACCGCTGAGTTTCTCATCCAGTCCTTCCAGTTGTTTCTTATATTCGTCGAGTTTATCAGTTAATGCAGACATAATGCCTTTTTTATCATTTTATCACTTTATCGAAAAGCTCTTCTCCATAAGCTTTCAGCTTCAGGAGAATTTCCTTGTCATGGTAATCAGTCTCAAGGCTGTTCAGTTTCTCCTCAACCTGGCGCATATAAAGCTCGTAAGTTGGGGTTCCATCCACAGGAGGAGAAATCAGACGGAGCGCACAGAAGTTCTTCCAGCTTTCCCTGTCTTTTTCTGAAAGCGCCTCAGGCCAGTTTCTGGCAACCTGCCGCCATAGCAGTTTGTGATACTTATCATCGTCAAAGAGATGTTCACCTTTCTTCAGCTTATCCTCAGGGGACATAGCCCTGATGGATGCCATGATTCCTTTGTCATGATCGGATGGGAAACTGTTGTAGATGGTAAGATCAGGATCCTTCGCACTCTCTTCATATGGTGCTTTTGCTCCAAGTATCGCATTTCTTGTAAGGACAGGGGACTGTATAGCCTGGCTTGCTTTCTGCCAGATCCATGCTTTCGTGAAGCCAAGCCGCTTCTCGCTCTCGCTGTCCAGCGTGCTGATAGGTGCGATGAAAGGGGAACGGTTGATCATCAGACGCAGTATTCCTGTCTCATGATATGTTCCATCTGCGCTTTCCGGGATGGGGAATGTAAGATCGAAACAATAGAGGGCTGCCGATTTCTCCGCCTCATAAAAGAGAGGCAGAAGAGGGTGGGTGTTGCCTTTTTCTGAGACAAAAAGCGGACAGGTATGCAGAAACGGGAGATGGGTGAGCACGTTGATCTCTCTTGCTATCTCATTCTTGGATCTGTGTTCTATCGCCCATTTGAAGAGCCTTGGCTGTTTTTCTTTTATCAGCTTTGCTATGGCAATGGTTGCTCTGACATCTACAAGGGCATCATGAGCACCAGTCTGGTCGATGTTATTCTCAGCTGTCAGATCTGTGAGTTTGAATGAAGGAGCATTTGTTTCCGGGTTCAGCACAGAGAACTCAATACCTTGAGGTCTGAGGTCTCTGGTGGCTCTTACGAGGTTTATCAGATCCCACCGTGAGCATCTGTTCTTGTATTCACGCTCAAAAGGATCATAAAGATTCCTGTAGAGTGTCGATCTGATGACCTCATCATCAAAATTTATATTGTTATAGCCTACTGTAATAGTGTCAGGAACCATGAATTCGGCTCTCAGCCGCTCAATGAGTTCCGCTTCTGGGATGCCCTTGCTGTTGACTTCATCAGGAGTGATTCCTGTGATCAAACAGGATTCAGGAGATGGAAGATAATCGGGGGAGAGCTTTGCATAGAGAAGCAAAGGTTCCCCGATCTGATTGAAATCCATATCTGTTCTGATAGCTGCGGCCTGGGCTATTCTGTCATAGCGTGGATTGAGGCCGAAGGTCTCAAGGTCATACCAAAGAAATGTCTTCATATATCAATAATAGCATCAAAAAGACAGTTCTCTAAGCCCTCAGCAGGTATGATGGCAATTTCCTCCATGCTCGTGGTGATTGCATTCATGCTCTCCTTCGTGATGATGGCATGTGGCATTCTCATCGTAGACCAATGTGCCGGAAGCCAGTGCTTCTGCTGCTTTGTCTGCATTGCCGCTTACGCCAGGATAGAGTGCTATTCCACAGCTGGCGAGTGCTGCTCTTGCGCCCCCTCCGATGCCTCCTGCTATCAGAGCTTCGACACCCTGTTCCTGCAAGAACGGAGCCAGTGCTGCGTGTCCGCCTGTTTCAGCGGCACTTACATCTCTCTTGTCCGTTACTTTTCCATTTTCTATTGTGTAGAGGCGGAAAGTCTCTGTCCTTCCGAAATGCTGGAAGACCTCTCCTGTGTTTTTGTCGAAAGTAGCTGCGATTCTCACGATATTTCTCCTTGATTTTACTTTTTTATAATATAAGCATAATTGCAGATAAGGTGAATTGAACGTAGAATCACAACGGCTATGAAAGATTCCAGAAAAGAAATAATATCCTGGGCGTTTTACGACTGGGCTAATAGTGCATTCGCGACAACAGTGATGGCGGCATTCTTCCCCATTTTCTTCTCACAGTACTGGTCCATGGGAGGGGATAGTGCGACAAGTACCTTCTTCCTTGGTCTTGGCAACTCCATTGAGTCTTTGATTGTTGCTGTCTGTGCGCCTGTGCTTGGAGCTATTGCTGATAGGGGCAGTTATCGCAAGAAAATGCTGATTTTCTTTGCATTTCTCGGAGCGGTGATGACAGCTGCTCTATGCTGGGTCAGGGCTGGAATGTGGCCTCTTGCCATGGTTTTCTATATTATTGCCAATATAGGGTTCTCAGCGGGAAACACCTTCTATGATTCGCTTCTTCCTTCAGTTGCCTCCGAGAAGAAAGTCGATTTCGTCTCCTCTCTGGGATACAGCCTCGGATATATCGGCGGCGGTCTTTTATTCTTGCTCAATGTTCTCATGTATCTCTTCCCATCAGCATTCGGGTTTGCCGATGAAATCCAGGCTGTCAGGGCCTCTTTCCTGATGGTTGGAATCTGGTGGATAGTCTTCCTTCTCCCTCTTATCTTCTTTGTGAAGGAACCGGAAGGGGAAAGGATCGGGATAAGAAAAGCCGTGAAAGATGGTTTCGGAGCTGTTGGCAAGACTCTCAGATCTCTCAGGAGCCTGAGGAATACAGCTATCTTCCTTGTCGCATACTGGTGCTACATCGATGGTGTTGACACCATCATCAGAATGGCAACAGATTACGGTACAGCGCTGGGGTTCTCCTCATCCAGCCTGATAGTTGCATTGCTCATCACCCAGTTTGTGGCTTTTCCTTCCGCTCTGCTTTATAACATCTTCGGACATAAAGTCGGAGTCAAGAAAGCACTGCTGATTGCCATCACCGGATATATTGTCATTGCCTGTTTCGGCTTTTTCATGACAAATGAGACACAGTTCTATATCCTCGCTGTCTGTATTGGCTTGTTTCAGGGGGGAATCCAGGCACTTTCACGCTCTTATTTCTCCCGCCTCATTCCGGAAGGAGAAAACTCCCAGTTCTATGGTTTCTTCAATATGCTTGGCAAGTTTGCTGCGATCATCGGACCGCTTTTGCTTGGCGTTGTGACTCTGATTACAAAGCAGCAGCGTTATGGCATTCTTTCTCTGATCCTGCTCTTTGTTGTCGGCGGTGTGCTTCTCAGCAAAGTGGACGAGAAGAGCGCAAAGAAAGAGATTGAGAATTTCAGCTGCAACAAATAAGCGTTTTTTCGTTGCAAGCTTGATATTGCATTGGTAGAATTATCACCACATGGAGGACAAACGATGAGGAGAGCTATAGCTTTAATCATGGTTTTATCAGTCTTCTGTTGTTCTGTATTTGCCGGGCCGTCGGCTTCTGTTGACACAGTCATTGATGCATTGTCCGATGGCTTAGGCGCGGCGATGGTTTCATGGCTGTCGGAACCGAGAATTGCGTTGCAGGGGGTTACTGTGGTTTCCGGAGAAGGAGTTCTTCCTTCCCTGATTTCTTTTGTACGTTCTGACGTGTCGACGTATCTGGATTCCTTGTCGTTTTTCTACAATGGACAGGGAATTACTGCAGGAAATCCTGGCATTCTGTCAGAACTGCTGAGGACTTTCTCTTCAGATGCTGTGCGGGGGTATCTGGGGACGCATTCGTTCAAGCCGGGAGATGCTGTGCTAGATGGTTCTGTCAGATTGCTGAGTGAGACAGAATCTGATTCAGTCCTTGGTAATAATGAGGACTGGACGGATTATAATGCATACTGTTCTTTTTCCATAATGGTTACTGGAGCTGTAACAGATGGTGGTTTTATAGCAGAAGGCATGATAAGAATAGAAGGAGGCCCTGAAAGGGGCGTGACAATAGTTGCCGAAGATTTTAAAGTCAATGATGAAATCGTTGAGATTCGGCCATTTAGTTTTTCTTTTGGCACTTAGGAGGTTTTCAGATGGGAAAGACAGAGGATTTTATCGCGAAGCATATGCTCAGTGCAGCTTCAGTTGATGAAGAGAAGACACTGGGCTTCATTCTCTCGGAGATGGAAAAGGGACTGGAAAAAGAGAATGGAAGCTCTTTGCAGATGATTCCGACTTATGTTTCCCCTGATGTAAGCATTGTTCCTGGCAAGAGTGTTATTGTCATGGATGCCGGCGGAACTAATTTCCGCACATGTCTGGTCACATTTGATGAGAACAAGCATCCTGTGATCTCTGATTTCAGAAAGGTCGGTATGCCAGGCCTGAAGGAAGAAGTAAGCGCAGCGGAGTTCTACTCAGTACTTGCAGATAATATCGAGAGATTGATAGATAAGAGCGACAGAATCGGATTCTGTTTTTCCTATGCTGCGTCAATTACACCGGATCATGATGGCATTCCTATTGTTTTCTCAAAGGAAATCAAGGCGCCGGAGGTTATAGGAAAGCCTCTGGGAAAGAATCTTCTGGCAGAGCTGGAAAGACGTGGGTATAACGTCTCTGGCAAGAAAGTCTCTGTTGTGAATGATACAGTTGCCACATTGCTCGCGGCAAAGGCAGAGCGTCCTGATTACTCTTCTTCATATATCGGATTCATTCTTGGCACCGGTACAAATACAGCCTATACGGAAAACAACAGCAGAATCGGAAAGCTTAAGGTAAATGATGGAAGGCAGATCATCAACGTGGAGTCAGGTTGCCTTGCTCTTGAGCTTGGAGACTTGGACAAGGGATTTGTAAGCGGTACTAAGGATCCTGCTAAATATTGGTTTGAGAAGAAGATAAGCGGTGCGTATCTTGGTCCATTCTCAGCTTACGTGATTGAAGAGGCTATTAAGGAAGGAGTCCTTAGTAAGACATTCCAGGAGCGCTATGAGAAAATCGAGAAGCTTGATACGACAAGGATGAGCCATTATCTTGAGGATTGCCATAACCCTGATTACGATCTTGTGAAGTGCGTGGAAGGGTCTGAAGAAGATGCTGCAGCTCTCTACAAGATCCTGAAAGCCATTATCGAACGTGCCGGAAAGCTTACTGCCATCAATCTGACAGCGGCAGTGCTCCGTTCCGGTGAAGGCTCAGATCCCAGGATGCCTGTGGTTATCAACGCAGATGGTACCACATTCTATAAAACAGCATTCCTGGAGTTCTATACACGGCTCTATCTTGATGAGCTTCTGGAAAAGAGATACGGCAGATACTTTGAGATTGTCCGTATCGATAACTCCCCGACACTGGGAGCTGCAATCGCAGGTCTTAGCGTCTGATGCCGATACTTGCCATACACGATCTCTCGTGTTATTCAAAGTCATCCATTACTGTAGTGCTTCCTGTACTGGAAGCACTGGGGGTTGAGACTGCTGTTCTGCCTACAGCTCTGCTTTCCACTCAGACCGATGGCTTTGATGATATCTATATACAGAATGAAGATGAGGCGATGGGTGAGATACTCAATCGTTTTTTTTCGCTGCACCTCAGCTTTGATGGCATCTATTCAGGGTTTCTCGCTTCCGCATCGGTCATAGAGAGAGTTCTTTCACTGATTTCCGCATCTTCGGCTCTGGCTCTGGTTGATCCTGTGATGGGGGATGATGGCAAGCTCTATCAGACTGTGGATGAAGATCTCTGCAGTGCCATGTTCCGCCTTGTACGCAAAGCGGACATCATCACGCCTAATTTCACGGAAGCCATGATCCTTACACAGATGGATGATGGGTTCAGGCCCCAGGGCCAGAAAGCCATACGTGATCAGATTGCTGTTCTGCGTTCCCTCGGACCTGCGAAAGGTGTGATTACAGGTATTCCGCTGCAGGTGGGAGGCCTTGGCAATGCGGCATGGGATGGTAATGAGATCAGGCTTTTCCAGTATCCTGATATCCATGTCTCTTATCCGGGCGCGGGGGATTTATTCGCCTCTCTTCTCTTCGGTCTTGTCATGAAAGGAAATAATTTCTTTGCGTCTGTCTCCTATGCGACAAACATTGCGACATATACTGTCTCTGAGTCGAAAAGGCTGGGGCGTGAGAGAAGAAATGGTGTGCTTCTCAGTCCAGCAATGGATGAAATCAGAAGGAAGATGCTTTGAAAGTCCTCGTCGTAGCTTCATCAAAAACAGAACTCTCATATTTTCCCGGTTCTTACAGTAAGGCTGTATCGGGAGTGGGGCCTGTACTGGCAGCAGCTGTCACTGCTTCTGCGATAAATGAAGTTAAGCCTGATGTTGTTTTCTCTGTCGGCAGTGCAGGCAGTATGGGAAAGCTTGGTATAGGAGAGTGTCTATCGTTCGGAAGCGTCATCATGCCTGACATGGATCTCACAGCATATGGCCTTGAGAGGGGTGTAACACTGCTTGCTGATGGGAAGAAGATGGGAAGAATCATACTGGATGGCAATTCGGATAAGGTTCTCTCGACTTCATCATCGTTTGCCACTGAGCCTATGCCTGGTGCAGATGCTGCTGATATGGAAGCTTATGGGGTGGCAATGGCTGCATCTCTTTCTTCCATCCCGTGCTATGCCGTGAAAGTTATTACTGACTTGGTCGGAAAACATGTTTCTCTGAAAGAATATGGAATGACCCTCCGCTCTCTTCTGTTCAAGCTTCCTGAGAAGGTGGAGGAAGTTCTCCGGTCCTTTCCAGCCTGATAGTCTCTGGAACTTCCGCTTTCAGAAGGATATCTATCCATTTCTCTATTTCCGCTTCCTGTTCTCTGTATATTCTCTCTGCAGCGTCCAGCAGTATTCGTATTGTGTCTTTCCCTGTTTCATCAAGCTTGATTTTCTTTTCCAGGACAGGAGACCATATGCGTGTATATTCAACGCCGGGAATGCTTGGTAGCACTGTATCTGTGATGCTGAGCTGTGCATTCTGGAACAGCGAGGAAATACGGCTGCCCCATCCAGCTATTCCACCAGTCTGCATCTTGCTGCTTTCTTTGATGCGTTCTCCTGTGGAGAGGCTGAGGATATGGAAGTGCGTTGACTCCGGATAGAGCTTTCTTGCTTCTTCATAAGCTATGAGCGATGGATTGTTTGCGGCGATTCCTCCATCTATGAGAGATGTCATTTCTCCGTTGATCTCTTTGTTGAACGGAGGAAAATAAAGCGGGGCTGCTGAACTTGCCCGTGTCGCTTCCCAGAGATAAAAATCCTTATTTCTCCAGCTTGTTATAGGAAATATAGTGCCGTTATCGGATGAATAGCTTATAAGTAATGTTGGAACCAGCAGATCTTCCATCTTCTTCTTTCCATAGAGTTTCTGCAGGAACTTCTCATAATCCCTGCCGCTGTATTTGTCTGCGAATACTGGTCCGATTATTGCGCTCATGCTTTTCTGGGGAAAGATTGCCGGTCCGTTGCCGATGAATACATCCGTGAATGTCTCTGGATCTGCGGCAGGAATGAGCTTTCCCCTCAGATATTCCTTTTCGATATTCCTGAAGATTTTTCTCTCAGTGTATTTCCCATAGACGCTCAGTTCTTCCCCTGTATTGCCTCCCAGCATTGTACCATCGGTTTCAGTAGAAAGTGCTGAAGCTATCAGAGCTCCTGTACTGGTACCGGCTATCAGGTCAAAATGGGAGTAGAAAGGTCTTCTGTCACCTTTCTCCTTCAGTCTTCTTGCCATCTTCCCGATGATCTGTGAAGGTATTATCCCTCTCATCCCTCCGCCATCGATGGAAAGAATCAGTCTTTCTTTAGGTACCGCTGCCTTATCTGTTCTGCTTCTGAAGAAGAATGCCATAATGCGATTCTCGCCAAAGCAGGGCTCAGGGTCAACACAAAGGACCAAAGAGTGTATTATCGTGCTATGGATTACTACTCAAGCTGTGAACTCTGTCCGAATCTCTGCCGTGTGGACAGGCGTGTGGCAAAAGGCGTGTGCAGGCAGAGTGATGAAGTCAGGATTGCATGGTCAGGGCTTCACAGGGGTGAAGAGCCGCCTCTGACTGGTGAACATGGATCTGGAATGATTTTCTTCACAGGCTGTCCTCTTCATTGTCCTTATTGCCAGAACAGGCAGATCTCCGGATCTGATGGAATGAATATAGGACTGACTATCACTAATGAGGAATTGGCAACTCTGATGCTGAGCCTGGAAGCGGATGGAGCTGCAACACTCAATCTTGTAACTGGTACGCACTTCATTCCTTCAATCATCGAGGCACTGGAAATGGCCAAGGCAAAAGGCTTCTCGCTGCCTGTCGTATGGAACAGTTCCGGCTATGAGAGGGTGGAAGCTCTTAAGCTTATAGACAAATATATTGATATCTATCTGTTGGATTGCAAGACTCTTTCCGCTTCCACAGCTTCGCGCTTCTGCGGGAGAAGAGAGTATGCATCTGTGATTCTTCCTCTGCTGGATGCTGTGAAAGAGTGGCATCCCCATACTGATCTGAACAAAATGAAAGGTACGCTTCTCCGGCACCTTGTATTCCCTGGAGAGATTGAGTCTACACTTGAGTTTCTGCGTGTTTTCGCCAGCCGGTACAAAGATAATTTCTATCTGTCTTTGATGACGCAGTTCGTGCCCCCGAAAGGGGATCCTGGGTTTCCTCCTGTATCTGAAGAGGAATATGATCTGCTTGTTGATACACTGGAAGCTCTCGGAATAGATGATGGCTTCATGCAGGATCCGGGGGATGATGATGTCCTGTGGATTCCGGACTTCACAAAAGATGTGCCGTTTCCTTCTTCTTTTGCTGATCCGGATCCATACTTTCTTTCACTCAAGCACCGATGAAAATGCCTCCAAAGGGCTGGAGGTCTCTGATGCGTCAGCGAATGAGTTTCAGTCCTTTGACTTTGCTTTTCGGAATTCTTTCGGATTCATATGCATTTCCCGTGTGAATACTCTGCTGAAATACTTTTCATCGTCGTATCCGACATGTTTAGCGATATCGCATATCCTTAAATCGGTGTTGGTCAGCAGACTTGCCGCATGCCGTATTCTTGCTTCTGCAACGCATTCAATAATACCGATACCGAATTTCTGCTTGAATCGTCTTGAAAGATAAGATGGATTGAAGCCGAACCTCTCTGACAGACTTATGAGTGATATGTTTTCCTGATGATGTTCTTCTATGTATTCTCTCAGCAGAAGGAAATTCTCATCTTCATAGTCTTTGAGTTTCTCTTTCTCTGGATTGAGCTGGGCAATAGCTTTTTCCAGAAGAGCATTGAGATGCTCGGGATCGATTGGTTTCAGGAGATAATCCATGGCACCGTTTCTGTATGATTCTCTTGCGTAATCAAAATTCTGGTATCCGCTTATAACGATTATTCTGATATCAGGGTAATCATTATTGAGTACTCTCATAAGGTCTATCCCATCTGTTCCCGGCATTGAAATATCAGTCAGCACTATATCGATATGCTCTGATCTGACTATCTTCAAAGCTTCGTTTCCATCGGATGCCTCAAATACTTTTTTTATTCCGAGTCTTGTTAAATCTGCAAGATATCTTATAGAAAGCCTGATTGCTTCTTCATCATCTGCAATGAGTATATTCATTTAAGTATCTCCCTGATTTTTATCTTTACAGTGAATCCAGTCTCTATTCCGGAATTTATTTCTATGCTGCTTCTGTTCCCATATACTATGGAAAGCCGCCGGGAAAGGTTGATTAATCCTATATGCCTTGACTCTTCTTCGGCCTCTCTTGCCTTTATGATCATTTCCTGGATCCGTTCCAGTTCAGATTCTGTAAGGCCTTTACCATCATTGGAACACTCCAGATACAATGTTCCATCATCCAGTGCTGTCAGTATTTGTATATGTATAGTCTTTCCATCGGAATTCTTGCCATGTTTGAAGACATTCTCCACAAGTGGCTGGAGAAGCAGTTTCGGAATCGGGATATTCATGGTTTTATCATCTGCTGTGATGGAATAGGTGAATTTGTCCTTGAACCGCATCGTTTGCAGATTGAGGTAGTTCACAGCATATTTCAGGTCATCTCTGAGCGGAACCATCAGACTCTGGAAATCCATCGTGTAACGCATCATCCCGCCGAATTGCATGATTGAGTAATACAGTTCTCTGTTTCCCTTTTTCAATGCTTCTGCTCCGATGTTCTGCAATGCATTGTTTATGAAGTGAGGATCCATCTGGGCCTGGAGTGCTTTCAGCTGATAATTCTTGTTTGAGATTTCCAGCTTATATCCGCTGATTATCAGATTATTGATGGAATCGATCATATCGTTGAATTGTCTTGCGAGTCCTACGAATTCCGGAGTGTCATGTATATCCATTTTTACATCAAGATTTCCTGCCGATATTTTCTTCAGCTGATTCTCTATATAGCCGAATGGTTTTGTGTAACCAGAGAGGATTCTTGCCATAACTGCCATGGATATGATTGATATAACAATCCCTATCAAGAGATTATGTCTTGCGAATGTTCTTGCGTTGGCCGTTATGGCTTCATTCCGGATTGCTTGTATCAGATTATATTCTTCTGTAAAACCATTTGGCCTGACAGATGATGATAGCACAGTGTATTCTTCCGGAAGCGAATCAGAGAGATTTGTATCGGGAAGCAGATCCCCGATAGCATTTGTGTTGCCAGATGTGTAGAGAATATCACCATCTTCCGATACAAATGCGAGTATCTCATATTCAGATAAGGCATCTGACATATTCCTGAAGTAGTCAAGATTCATGTCTATATCAATCTGCCCAAGGTATCTGTTTCTTGGAAAATCATAGATTGAACGGGACATTGTGATGACAAACTCGTCCTGATGTTTTATAGCCGGAAAACCATAATCCGGTGATTTCTGATTTGTTATTATGACTTTGTTATAAGGTATCTCCGATACAGTGATTCCTGTATCGGCAGTTCCCTGTGCTGTTGATGTTCCGTGTACAACATAGTCCATTTTCTGCATGCTTGAATAAAGATGAACCTGTGTGATGTATGGACTTGAATTCAGAATGGTAAAAAGTCCTGCTCTTATCTCTTCCGAACTGTCATATCTGCTATGTGTTTCTCTCAGTATCCCCATAAGATTATCATTGCGGTAGAATGCCAGAGAGGACTGTAATATCTGATTGAGGTGGAATTCGATGCTTTCGGCTTCAAGGCCAAGGATAGTGGTATTGTATCTGATGTATTCCTCCATATTCTGCTCTATTGTCAGGTAGTATCCAGAAAGCAGAATCAGAACCATCGCAATTGACAGGGTAAGAAGAAAAACAATGATTGCCTTGAGCCTTAGCGTGAGTTTCATAGAGAAATGATAAGTCCGCATGTAAAAATTATCCACTTTTATGGTAAAAATCCTGAGTTCATTTCCCAGTTCTCCTGTTTTAGCATCCTGAAAGGAGGCCGAGAAGATGAAGCAGACAGGTGGTGTATATAGGAAAAGCCTGAGAGGAGAAGCGGCTTTCATGCTTCCGATGCTTCTATGCTTTGTTCCTGTGATAATCATCCCATTCTTCTATGCGGTATACATAGGTTTTATGCGATGGAATGGGATTTCTCAGGCAAAGGAATTCATAGGGCTGCTTAATTATGCCACAATCTTCACTTCCGATCCTCAGTTCTGGAAATCTGTGTGGTTCTCATTCAGGCAGACTGTTGCCATAACTGTTATTTCCAACGTTCTTGGATTGACTTTTGCTTTGCTGGTGTCATCAATGCCGAAGAATATGCAGGGCCTTCCTCGTACACTGTTGCTGCTGCCGAATATAATGGGCGGTGTCATCATGGGGTTCATCTGGCGTTTCATATTCCAGAAAGTCTTTCTCTCTATTGCGGAAATACCTGGATTGGGTTTTCTTGGGCAGAGCTGGCTTGGTGAACCGGGGCCGGCGTTCTGGGCTATCGTTATAGTATCTGCATGGCAATATTCAGGATATACGATGATTATCTATATTGCAGGGCTTACGGGAATAGACAGTGACATAAAGGAAGCAGCAAGACTTGATGGGCCATCGCCGCTGAAGGAATTCTTCTCCATAACTCTTCCTCTTATTATGCCATCTGTTACGGTCTGTATTTTCTGGGTCATGGTGAAAACTTTCACTATGTATGACCTTGTCTCATCTCTTACCGTCGGCGGCCCATACGGAACAACGACAACTGTTTCAATGAATCTTTATGAAGAAGCATTCTCCAGAAACAACTATGGACTCGGGTCTGCGAAAGCGATTGTCTTCTTCGTCTTCATACTCTGTATTTCACTTCTGCAGGTACATTTCACGAGGTCAAAGGAGATTGAAGCATGAGAAACTTAAGAAGTGCACGTTCCATCTCTTTAGCGGTCAGAATGATTATACTTATAGCGATTGTCGCTATGTTTCTTCTTCCCTTCTATTTCCTTTTGATTAATTCAGTTAAGCCATTGGGAGAGATTACGAAAGATACGGCAGCGCTTCCTTCTGTGGTGAAATTAAGCAATTATGCAGAAGCTTATGACAGAACTGATTTTCCCAGAGCATTCCGGAATTCACTTGCAGTGACAATATTCAGTCTTTTTGGCGTTGTGATGTTTTCCAGCATGGCAGCATACAGAATTGTCAGATATCCTTCAAAGTTCAATAATCTTGCATATGCTCTGTGCCTTGCTGAGATGATTATCCCATTTCAGGTGATAATGATACCCCTTGTAATCGTTCTTGATGCTCTGGGGCTTATGAACTCGATACCTGGTCTTGTTTTTGCAAACTGGGGGTTGGGTGTTGCAATGGGTGTATTCATGTTCTCTGGCTTCATAAAAAGTGTTCCTAAGGACCTTGAGGAAGCTGCCGCAATAGAAGGGGCTGGAGAACTAAGGATTTTCTTCCGTATAGTGCTTCCTCTCCTTAAATCGATTATTTTCACGCTCATAATCCTGGATACGTTCTGGTTCTGGAATGATTACCTGCTACCTCTGATAGTTATATCAAGGCCACAGTTCAGGACTCTTCCAATAGCTATCAGTTCATTCATGGGACAGTATTCGCTGAGATGGGATCTGGCACTTCCGGCACTCACAATGTCAATCATACCAGCCGCAATAGCTTTCTTTATCCTGCAGAAGAATATCGTTGCAGGATTGGTTGCTGGTGCGGTGAAAGGATGAGGATAAATAAAAGGAGAAAAGAGAATGAAAAGACTACTTTCAGTTGCTTTGATTGCATTGATTGCAATCTCTATGGTTTTTGCGGGCGGTAGCAGTGAGTCATCAGATCAGAAAGTCATAAGAATCTGCCAGTTCAAGGTTGAGATAGCTGATGATCTCCAGAAGCTTGCAGAAGAGTATGAGGAGCTTACTGGCATAAAAGTAGAAGTAGAGTCGACATCTTCTGATGGCTATCAGACACTGCTCAGAACGAAGTTCGCAGGCGACGAAGCTCCGGATATCTTCAATAATGAAGGCTTTTCACAGATGGCTGAATGGTCAGAGTATCTTGCCGATCTCACTGATGAGCCTTGGGTTGCTGATATGGTCCCACAGGCTGTCGAAGGTGCTTCGATTGATGGCCGGATATATGGACTGCCTCTCTATTTCGAAGGATATGGCTGGTGTTATAACCCGAAAATGTTTGAAGCAGCTGGAATAACGGAACTTCCTGAAACATTGGAGGAATTTGATGAGGTATGTACAAAACTCGAAGCTGCTGGATTTGCTCCTATCGGCCTCCCGTTTGGTGCTTCTTATAATCCTGGACGTTTCATGTTCAACGTTGCGGTTGCACATCAGGAGAATCCTACAGAATTCATCGAGGCTGCATGCAGAGGCGAAATCGATTTTGTGAATGACAAGATAATGAATGAGTGGGTGGACATGCTGGATGTTTGTCTGAAGCATGCATACAAGAATCCTCTTGATATGGATTTCCCAGGACAGATTAGCTCATACGCTTTTGAAGAAGTTGCAATAACCATGGCAAATAATGGCGGATGGATTTCATTTACGGAAATGAATCCTGATATCGATGCTGACTATATGGTTATTCCTATCAATAATGATGCAGCTTTCAATGATGTGCTTTATGCAGGTCCTTCCACATATTGGGTGGTAAACAAGAATAGTCCAGTAGTCGAAGAGGCTAAGGATTTCCTTGAATGGCTCGTAACCAGCGAAAGAGGAAAATACTATCTGACGGATGTATTCGGATTTGTTCCAGGACTTTCAACAATGTCAGTTTCAGAAGAGCAGGTTGGTCCTCTTTCAGCCGCTGTCAGTGAGGCAATAGTTGAAGGAAAGACTCTGGGCTGGGAATGGCCTAAATACCCGAATGGCGCAGCTGATGAGATTGGAGATGCAATCATTGCGTATGCTGCAGGTGAGCTGGACAGGACTCAGTTCCTTGAGAATGTGCAGGAAATATTCGTAAGACTTTCTACTGTGAGGTAGAGTTTCCATGAATGGATTGAAACTTAAAAAGATACCTTTTGGAGGGGATTACTCTCCTGAGCAATGGCCTCGCGAAGTCTGGGATGAGGATATCAGGCTCATGAAAGAGCTTGGAGTGAATACAGTCACGATTAATGTCCATTCCTGGATAATGAGCGAGAGAGAAGATGGTGTGATAGATTTTGCTTTTCTTGATGAGGTTGTGTCGAAGCTTAAGGAAGCTGGCATCGATATCATCATGGCAACTGCAACCACAGCTCCTCCCTCTTGGCTCTATCAGAAGGATCATGGGATTCTGAAAACAGACATCAAGGGGCGTCCTAACAAATTCGGAGTAAGAGAGAAGTTCTGTCCGACTTCAGTGACATACAGGGAATATTGCAGGAAGTTTGTTTCTGCCCTTGCTTCTCATTTCAAGGATGAGAAAAGCATTATTCTCTGGCATCTGAACAATGAGCTGAGTGGATTCTGCTATTGTGAGCACTGTGAGGAAGAGTTCAGGGAATATCTGAAGAAGAAATATGGCAGCATTGAGAACCTCAATGAGAAATGGTGCACAGCTATGTGGGGCCGGACATATACATCATTTGAGGATATCTATGCTCCGACTGAGCTGAATGAGCTTTATCTTAATGTCAATGGCAATGGCATGGATTTGGACTCTCTTCCTACAGAGGCAATGGAATATGCCAGATTCCAGTCGGAAGCACATGAAGAGCTTTTCAGAATAGAGACAGAATGCATAAAGGCTTCAATACCAGATGCGGTATGTACAAATAATTATCAATTCCGCGGACGGTTTGATTATCACAGAATTGCCGAACCACTGGATGTTATTTCCCTTGATCTCTATCCGGAGAAGGGTGAAGCTTCATTCAATGCCGCATTCAATCTCGATATTGCCAGGAATTTCAAGGATGAGGATACTCCGTTCCTCATCATGGAGATGACGCCGAACCATGCAAGCTGGGCAAATGTCTGTGCAGCAAAGCGTCCGGGTGAGATTGGTCTGTATGCAATGGCGAATATAGCACACGGTGCTAATTCTGCTTTATACTTCCAGATCAGAAGAACACCGGCAGGTTTTGAGAAATTCCATGGTGCCATGATTTCCCATGCCGGGCATCTTGATACCAGGATTGGCAGGGAACTGAAAGCTCTTTCAGCTGATCTCAGGAAGATTCCTCTGGATATTTTCGACATGCGTTTGAAACCAGAAGTTGCTGTCATCCATGATTGGGACGAGAAGCTTGGTGTGGAGATTCCCTGCTCTGTGCAGAAGGGAATCGATTACACGCAGGAAGTGAAATATTACTATCGTTATTTCCACGAAAAGAATATTCCGACCGATATCATTTCTCTTGATCAGGATTTCTCCCGTTACAAGCTGATTGTGGCTCCGATGCTCTGTATGATCAGGGAAGAATACGCGGCCAGACTGCAGAAATTTGTAGAAGACGGAGGTGTGCTTGTCTTAACTTATTTCTCAGGATACACGAATGAATGTGATTATTCCTATCTGGGAGGTCAGCCTGGGCCATTAAGGAAGACTGCAGGTGTCTGGATTGAGGAAATCGATGCTCTGAGACCTGATGAATATAATTCGATGGTATTCCATGATGGCACTTCTGTTTCTGTTTCCTATATGTGTGATGTTATAAGACTTGATACTGCGGAAACACTGGCTGTATATGGTGATGATTATTACCGTGGCATGCCATGTCTTACTCGTAATCTTCTTGGCAAAGGAGAGTGCATTTATATCGGGGCAAAACCGGATAACGATGGCGTTGATAGAATACTTTCTATGGCTGCCCGTGCCGCTTCTGTCCAGAAGGGAATGGAGACTCCGGATGGCGTCCGTGCTGTTAAACGCGGGGATTATCTGTTCCTCTTGAACTACAGCGGGGAAGAAAGAACTGTTTCGCTTCCTTCTGAAATGGATGACTTGCTGAACGGGAAGAAAGTATCTGAAGCCGTTTTAAAGCCTAATGGATATTGCATCCTCCGCTGAGGCATAAAGACCTGCCGTCTCATGGCGGCAGGTACTGTATTTTCCTGAACTTATCCTTTCATGCTTCCTTTTACTCAAGCACCGATGAGAGTACCTTCAAAGGGCTCTCCGCAGAGGATGGCTCTGGTGTTCTCGATGTTTCTTCCATCGGCTGCGATTACAATCATGCCGTTCTCGCTTGCCAGACGGGAGGCTATCGGATCGAATGGGGCGTTCAGGCCTGGATTCCATTCATCGCCTACGATTTTCCTGAAATCTTCCCAGGAGATTCTATCTATCGGTTTCGCATCAGGATTCTTCTTCGGATCATCTGTATACACTTTCTTTATGTTGGAAAGATTGACTACTGTCTTTCCTCCGAAGCGTGAGGCGAGATAGACTGCATCTGTATCTGTTGAGAAGCCGGGTTTCCAGCCTCCTGCAACGAGTATCCTGCCAGAGAATCTGATAGCTTCATCTGTAGGATCTGTCACAACATCATCCTCTGTGTAATCAGAGAATATGGCCTTCAGAAGCATCGCATTGAGATGCGTGGCTTTTATTCCTATCCAGTCCTGAAGTTCTGGAGCAGCATCGCTTCTGATTCTTCTCAGCGCATCCTGATAAATCCTTGCAGAAGCGCCTCCTCCTGCGACCAGAATGAGTTTGTCTTCTTTGTTCTTTTCCAGATAATCGGAAATCATCTTCCTGAAAGAGGCGAGGAAATCATAATCGACTTTATCAGGGGAGATTATAGAGCCCCCGACGGAGAGTACAGTAAGTTTCATGAAATAATTTTAGCAGAAGTTGTCAAAACCTGCCACTAAACGCGTATTACATAATGGAGGCAGAAATGAATCATTTGAATAATGTTTTGCTGGAAGGGATCTTAGTCGATGATCCTAAGCGCATTCCGCTTGCGGAACAGCCCGAATCCGTAAGTCTGGTCAAGTTTGACGTGGCAAGTGACCGGTTCTATGTGGACCGCAATGGCAAGAAAGCATGTGAGACGGTGTTTGTCCCTGTTCAATGCTGGGGATCCCTTGGGGAGAAATGCCTGGAAAGATTGAAAAAAGGGATGACATGCAGGACTGTCGGACGCCTGAGACTCTGCAGATGGATTGCCGCAGATGGCTCCAGCCGCAGAGCTATTGAGATTGTCGCTCATCACATTGAGTTCAGGAAACCCAGGAGTGGTTCATCTCCTGCAGGTACTGAGATTCTCGAAGAGAGGGATAATGAAAGTGATAGTGCAGGGGAGATTGAAGTCATGTATGAGTACTGACTATTCCTCATAGGGAATGAAATTGTTTTCCTTCCCGAATGTGGAAGCTCTGGCTGCCGTGATGAAGAAATCAGCGGCACTGTTATTGTCTGGCCCGCCGGGAAGGCGGGCTATGACTCTGCTCGCTGTAACAAGCGCTGAGGATATCGGTTCTCCTTCCCATTCTCCTTTTCGCAGAAGATACTGGGCTGCATTTTTCGTCCTGTTGTTCCCATAGCCGTCTGCCAGATCGCTTTCGCCAGTTGTGTAGATGATACCGTCTGCTATCTCCCCGTTCCGTTCATTCCACAGCAGTATGGTTCCATTTGTCCCTGATAGTGTCTTTTCGCTCTTCCCTGAGATTATGTAACCTTTTTTGCCGAAATTATCGATTGTATCAGTATTCTCCGGTTCATTGTCCCAGTAGATAACGGCAACGTCCCCTTGCTTTACAGTGATATCTGGGAGAATGACAGCATGATTCTCTTCACCCCAGAGCCCATCGGTTACAGCCATTCCTGCCATGCTGCCAGATTCCAGAAAGAGTATTTCCACCCTGTCAGGAGCTTCTTTCGTTCCCTTGATGGATACTTCATTGATCAGTGCCTCTGGAATCTCTGTATTCTTTCCTGTTGCCGCGATGGAAGCTTTGCTGGAGTTGCCGGCCGCATCTTCAGCAGTTACTGAGAAAATTATGCTCTCACCTCTCTTTATAGTGGTTCCGAATGGAACTATGAAGATGGTTCCATGCATGGAGTAGTCAAGGGGTAGGCCATTGAAGATGATATTCGTCAGCGTGACATCCTCATCGTATACAAGGCGCATGGCATTGTTGTTCACCATCTCGTACTTCAGGAGCTTTGGCATTTCCTTGTCCTTGCCAAGAAACGCATCGTAGATCCTGCCTGCTTGTGCAATGCATGATGTAAGCAATGCACTGAAAATTGCTATGATTAAAAGTCTCATACCTGTAATACGCTTTTTCCGGCGATTTATGTCAGCTTTTGCCTATGGCTATGGAAAAACAAGGACGAATTCTGTAGATTACCGGTATGGCAATACTCTGGCAGAAGAATTATACGCTCGATGGTATGATGGAGCACTTCACGGTTCGCAATGATTATATCTATGATGAAGAACTTGTTTTCTCTGATCTTGTAGGCTCTGCCGCACAGGCAAAAGGTCTTGCGAAGATTGGAATTCTCACTGCAGAAGAGGCAGCGTCTCTCCTGCGGGGGCTGAAAGAAATCTCCGAACTGAGAAAAAACAATGAATTTCCGATTACGCTTTCCGATGAAGATTGCCATACAGCTATTGAAGGCTATCTGACAAAGACGCTGGGGGATGTGGGTAAGAAAATCCATACAGGCAGAAGCCGCAATGATCAGGTGCAGACAGCACTGAGGATATATATGAGAGAAGCTTCTCTTAAGCTTGGTTCTGCGACACTGAAAGCAGTGAAAGCTCTCATTGACCTTGCAGATAAGCACAGAAAGACGCCGATGCCTGGCCGTACGCATATGCATATAGCAATGCCATCTTCCGTGGCACTGTGGGCACTCTCATTTGCCGAAGAGCTTCTGGAAGAGACGGATATGCTTCTTTCTCTCTATAGAGTCCTGGATCAGAGCCCGCTGGGTTCTGCTGCCTCATATGGCGTCACATTGCCTTTGGACAGAGAATACACGGCATCGCTCATGGGATTCAGGAAAGTACAGAACAATGTGCTTTATGCGAATAATTCCAGAGGCAAGTTCGAAGCTTTCTTCCTCGATCATGCAGAGTATATAGCGCTTACACTCTCCAAGCTGGCTCAGGATCTGATTCTGTTCACGCTTCCGGAGTTCGGTTATTTCTCTCTTCCCGCAGAGCTCTGTACAGGTTCTTCTATCATGCCTCAGAAAAAGAACCCGGATGGTCTTGAGCTTGCCAGATCAAGAACTTCTTTGATTTCTTCATGCTCGATGCGGGTGAAATCTATAATAAAGGCTTTGCCTTCCGGATATAACCGTGATTTCCAGGATACAAAAGAACCGCTCATTGAAGGCTATAGAAGCACGGAGGAGCTAGTGCTCATCATGGCAGAGATGGTTGAGAAGCTTACTGTTCATGAAGAGGCGCTTGAGAGAGCATGTGTTCCAGAGCTTTATGCAACAGACAGGGTGATGGAAAAGGTTCTCAAAGGCGGTAATTTCCGTGATAGCTACAAAGATGTCGGCCTGAATCTGGATGCTGTAAAGGGTGAGGATCCTGTTT
>CALXLB010000057.1 GCA_944389085.1 uncultured Spirochaetaceae bacterium | reverse complement strand
GCATGTGCAGCTGTATTCCGATCTCACGGGGAAGCAGACGTTGCTTCTATCCTCATTGCTGAAGGTCAAACCTGCTGATGTGGAGAAGATCTTGAAGGAAATCCTAGTTTAGAAATGGGAATGCAGGGTGCACTTTTCTTTACTAGTTCAATTTCGACTCAATTTTGAGGAGGCCGTCATGTACAAAAGTTCCGCTTATTACACGCTGACGAAATTCAGCAACGGTGTGTGGTATTACTACGCATACAGCACGGATGGGAAGCGGATCAAACGCTCGACGGGACGCCGCAGCAGGAAGGATGCGATAGCCGAGGTCGAAAGAAGGATCGATGCCGGGATACTCCTGGAGATGTCGGAATCAAACAGGCTTGCGAATACGACGTTCTATGAGTTCTCCAGGCCGTTCTGGATCTGGGAGACCTGCCCGATAATCCGCGACAAGATGGCAAGAGGCGGGCATTACTCGAAGGATCTCTGCGCGGCGAACCGGGGATCCATGGAGAAGAACATCATCCCATACTTCGGGGATAAGAAGATGTCAGCGATCACGCAGAAGGATATGAACGAATGGATCCTGAACCTTCCTGGGAACGCAGGGATATCCGCATCTACGGCAAACAAAATGCTTTCCATGCTCAATCAGATGCTCCGTGTTGCGGTATACGAGGGATATATCCCTTCTTCTCCTGCCGAGAATGTGAGGCCTCTGTATGAGAACGAGAAGCGGAGAGGCACATTCACTCCGGAGGAGATAATGAAGCTCTTCTCTTCTTCATGGGATAATCCGAATGCATATATCGCGGCATTCACTGCGGCTTTCACCGGAATGAGGCTCGGGGAGATAAGAGCTCTGAGGAAGTCAAGGATCATGGATGACAGCATCCTCGTTGATTCATCCTGGTCAGATAAAGCAGGCATCAAATGCACCAAGAGCGGAAAGGAGCGCGTTGTCCCTATCACGCGGCGCATGCATTCAATGCTCATGCAGGTATCCTCCGGAATGGGCGATGATGAGCTTGTATTCTCCCGCGACGGGAAGACGCCATATGAGGACAGGCGATTCTCCCTGCCCTTGAGAAAGGCCATGGCAAAGGCCGGGATCGATTACAAAGGAAGGAATATCACATTTCACTCATTCCGCCATTTCTTCAATACCCAGGTAGTCGCCGCAGGCATCTCGGGCGATATCGTGAGGAACATCGTCGGGCATGAATCTGTCGAAATGACTGACAGATATCTCCATCTTGATTCTCCGGAGCTCGATTCCGTCAGGAAGCTCCAGTTTGATCTTACCAGGGGCATCAGACGCGACAGGATCTGAATAATCGCAGACATATTCTGCATTAAAATGTAAAAACGTCGTCATGTATTGTGTTATTAACCCCTGAAATATAGCCCTTTTTCCGAAGCAAACATCATATTCAGCCACATTTGCATCAAACGATTTCGTTCTCAAAAAGCATCAGGGAGCTCCTGACCCTCACATGCCTCGAACACAGCGACAGCGAAGTCCGGGAGGATGTGGTCAGGTCATTCATTGACGAGGCGATAGAAAATGCCTCTCCTGCGGAAGATGAAGAAAGAGATACACGGGGCGGATACATGATGTACCGCCTTGAAGGCTGGTTCATGGATGAGATCCGGAAGACCATTCGTGAAAAGCTCTCAGATGCATTGAGGAATTGCCGCTCAGACCGAATATAGATCATCCCCCGTGATCCGCCTCTCCCCATCCTTCTCAAAGCCCGATGACGAAATGAATCCGAAGGCCATCACACCGCGGAGAGGGGATGACAGGATCTTCTCCCTCTCCTTTCCGACAAGGCTCTCCTTCATCGGCGATGACAGGTACTTGACCTCATAAAGCTCATAGCCGTCAATCGTCTCCAGAGCGACATCGAATTCTCCGTTCGTCTTCGCCACCGGGTCGTCATACCAGTACACGCCGACGGTGACGATGTCATCCCTTATCCCCTTCTCGGCAAGCACCGCAAAATACTTCCTTGCGATATCCTCGAAACGATGCGAGACGAACGTGTCAAGCGACGGACTCACATACTTTTCGAAGAACGCATGAGGAGAGACAGCAGCCGGCTGCTTATCTATATAACCAAGATGGAAGCGAAGCATATTCGACTTCAGCTCATAATACAGCTTCCGTTTCGTTCCCTTTATGTTTATCGGCTGCTTCTTCTCAATGAAGTCGGCCTTCACGAGCTGCTCAAGCGTGTAATCAAGCGAATTCCGGCTCTCCTTATCGGAAAGCGCAGACTCGATCTCGGAATAGCTCCGGCGGCCATTCCCTATGCGGCTGACGGCAGCATAAGCCCCACTTGTGCTCCTGAGTTCAGTAAAGAGAACGTCCTCGGTATATGACCGCGCAAACCCATCACGGGCAAGAAGCAGCGCCTCAATGTTCTTCTCAACGGAGAGCGACGGGTCAATCATCGAGAGGATCATCGGGATTCCGCCGAAGACCGAATAGAGCTCGATCTTCTCCCTCACTGTCCGCTCCGGATAGAAGAGCGACGCCTCAAGATAGTCAAGCTCACCAAGAGGGAGCTCGAGCGTGAACCGCTTATAGAGAGGATTATCCCTATCAAGGAGGCTCTTCATAACACGGATGGCAGAACCGGAGATGATGACCTTCAGCGTGTCCGGCGCATGGTCGATGAAATCACGGAAGTAAGCGTCAACGACATCCCCTTTCCTCTTCGGTCTGAGGTCCTGATACTCATCAATCTCGAAAACGACCGGTTCCCGGAGCCCTGCGATGTACTTCAGGACGGCTTCCATATCGGGAATCGGCAGCATCGGAACCCCAAGCGCCTCACCAACGGCAAGGGAGAGCCTTTTCGCGTTCTCGGAAAGCTCATCGGGAACGGCCGAGAACCTGATGGTCTTCGCAGTGCATCCCTTCAGTGCCTCATCCACCAGCGTCGTCTTGCCGATACGGCGCCGTCCGTATATAAGCACTGCTGCCTTTCCGCTTTTCCCCAGTTCCTTCCGCAGCCTCGCTAATTCGCTTTTCCTTCCCAGAAACATATCGGCCTCCTATCACCAGAATTAATTCTACCGGAATCAATTCTACCGGAATTGTTTCTGGTAACTATTCTAACCGATAACGTACATGGCTGCAAAGGGAATATTGCCGATTCGCACCTCCCTGTTGTCTCTGCCACCTCTTTGCCAGAAACAGACTGCCGGACGCCCTCCGGGACTGCACATACGGAGCACTCTGATACATCGCCATAGCTCCAGCCCCTGAAGCAGACAAGCCCTGGATAGGCACAAAACGGTCAGGTGGCCTCTCAGCAGGCGAGGTGAGATTGCGCTTCATTAGACGGGCGCACGGCGTTACAAGGGCCTTGGGCCTTCCACCCCATCCCTCTTCAGAGGGACGTCAACGGTGGTAAAAACGGAGATTTATGGTATTCGTTCTCGACAGAAGGAAACGGCCGCTGATGCCGGTCACAGAAAAGAGGCCCCGTCAGCTGCGGCTTGATTTTACAGCGATATCACCTTGCAGAACCGCCGGTATTTCATAGAGGGCAGCCACTAATTCCGTATCCATAAATCCGCACTCCTCTGAAAACGATAGAAAACACTAGCAAATTCTGATTGTATAAGCGAAGAACCACCAGAGAAGAATGATCTTCTTTTCTCAAAGTTTACTAAACACGATCTGCTAGTGTTGCCTTTTCTGGCTCATGTTCGGTTCAGTTTTGAGAATCCGTCATGTACAAAAGTACCGCTTATTCCAAACTGGAAAAGAACAATAATAGTACTATTCAGAATCTGTCTGAAAGTAAGAATGCGCTCAGCGGTATTATCCTTATCCCTTCAAGATTATCGGAAGAATACTCGTCCAGCGTTACGACTATTTTAGGATAGGCATCTCTGATTGTCCTCAGATTCTCAACTTCCCTATCCGACTTTTCAGGCATAGTCCTGCAGACCTGTACATAGAGCCTGTCTTTCCCTTCCATTTTCTCGGCGACAAAGTCAATCTCCCGGTCATATAGCTTTCCTACATATACATTGTAACCACGGCGACGGAGTTCAAGATATACGATATTCTCAATAATGGAAGATATATCAGTACCTCTAAAGCCCTTAAGTCCATATATTAGGGAATGATCAGAAAGATAATACTTCTCCTGGGTTGCAAGAATCTCCTTCCCCCTCAGATCATATCGTCGGCATTTATAAATAATGAAAGCTTCTTCAAGCCAGCGCAGATAATCATATACTTGTTCGATGTTCTGAGTCCGCCCCTGTCCCTTGAGAAATCTCACTACTGAAGAAGCAGAAAATGTCTTTCCCATATTGTCGACAACAAAATCTACCACCCGGTTAAAAAGATCAAAGTTTGCTATCTTATGGCGTCTCTGAATATCTTTTATTACGATGGACGTATAGATTCCATAGATTATCTGCTGCGCAGTTGCCAAATCGAAATCACCTGTAGATATAACAGGGAAACCACCAGACTCTATGTAATCTTTTATCGATCCGCCATCTTTGCCTCTTGCCTTTCTGAAATCGATGAATTCTCTGAAAGAAAGAGGATAAACCGGAATCCCGATATATCGTCCAGAAAGATATGAGGAAAGCTCTCCTGCAAGAAGCTTGGAATTGGATCCAGTAAGAAAAACTGAATGCCCATCATCCTCAAAAAGGGAATTCACCACCTTCTCCCATCCATCAACCTCCTGGACTTCATCAAGAAGAAGATAGCACTTCCCCTTACCGGCAGTTCTGCTTGCTATATCCTTATACATAGCCACTGCATCTGGAATCTCTGCTTCAGCCATTGATGTATATCGCTTGTATATTATTCTGTCTGAAGATATGCCTGACGCTGAAAGCTGATCTTCCAACAGATAAAGAAGAGTCGATTTTCCAGAACGTCTGACTCCGTTGATAATCTTTATCAATGGAGTTTCAACAAGCTTTTTCATCTGCTCTGTATAGAAAGGTCTGTTTATATTCATGCAAAAATTTTATACGACCTTTTCAAATCTGTAAAGTTTATCTGGAATTTTTATACAAACTTTAATTTTATTGAAGTTTATCTGGGAATTTCAAATAAAGTATCAAGTAATAAAAAAAGAACCCGGAGTGAAATATCAATCCGGGTTCTGCATTGGCTAAGGTCCTTCAAATCTTCTCTTTGTAATAGATAGCCTTTCTTACCTTCTCCGCCTCATCATTGCCTTTGAGAAGAGAAACGAGCGTAAGGCCGAGATCAAAAGCCCAGCCAGCGCTCTTTGCTGTCACGATATTGCCATCGACAACAACACCTTCTTTTGAGAAGACCATATCCGGGGCATAGCTTTCACAGCCGGGGAAACATGTAGCATTTCTACCCTTGAGAAGTCCGAGAGGTGCAAGCACAACAGCAGGAGCCGCGCAGATTGCTGCGACAATGCCTGTCTGAGCTGTCTTCACGATGATCTCATTTACACTCCAGGACTGTGAAAGATTGACGCTTCCTGGCATCCCACCGGGGCAGAAGACCGCAGAGAACTGCTCATTGCTATCAAGATCCTCCACAGTAGTGTCAGCCTTGACTGTAACACCATGGGATGATGTAACGAGTTCGGATCCAACTCCAGCAATAACTACATCGATACCTGCTCTTCTGAGAACATCTACAGGACAGAGTGCCTCTGTCTCCTCGAATCCATCTGCCAGAAATACAATAACCTTGCTCATAATATCTCGACATTTCCGCCATTTGCTCTTGCCTCCCTGACAAGAGAAGCGGCATTCATCACTATTCTTTCTGTCTCTTCCCAGCCAATACAGCCATCAGTGACAGAAACACCATACTCAAGTTCTTTCAGATTCTGGGGAATCTTCTGTGAACCTTCATTGATATTCGATTCAAGCATGAATCCTCGGATCCAGCTGTCACCCCATCTCACCTGATCGATAACAGCTCTCAGAACCCTTTTCTGCCTTGTCCAGTCCTTGCGGCTGTTCTGATGAGAGCAATCGATGATGACAGCAGGCTTCAGGCCTGTCTTCTCCATCATCTTGGCAGCTTCCTCCACATCATCCTCATAGTAATTAGGGCCCTGGTCCCCTCCCCTCAGAATCAGGTGTGTCGCTTCATTGCCTGCAGAACGGAAGACAGCAAGACGGCCATCCCGGCTCACGCCTATGAACGATGCCGGTCTGGAAGCAGCCTTTGCAGCATTCACAGCCGCAGTCAGATCTCCAGACGTGCTGTTCTTGAAGCCGACAGCTACGGAAAGACCAGAAGCGAGTGAGCGATGTGTCTGGCTCTCTGTAGTCCTTGCTCCGATTGATGACCAGCTCATAAGCTCATCAGTGTACTGCGGCACGATAGGATCGAGAACCTCACAGCCGACTGGAAGCCCTATATCCGTTATATCTATCAGAAGCTTTCTGGCAATCCTCAGTCCTTTTTCGATATCGCAGCTCTCATCCATATCCGGATCTGTGATCAGTCCTTTCCAGCCAAGTGCTGTACGTGGTTTTTCGAAATATGTCCGCATTACAATGAAAAAAACATCTGAAACATCATCTGACAGCTTCTTCAGTCTCTTTGCATAGTCGATGGCTGCTGCTGGATCATGGATCGAACATGGCCCGATAACAGCAAGAAGACGATTATCCTCGCCTTTTATTATCGCATTGACCTGTTGGCGGAAGGAAGCAATCTTCTCGCTTTCCTCCTCCGAGACCGGAGAAACATCCTCCATGGCTTTCGGCGTTGTCAAAGGCTCGATTGTCCTGATTCTTACATCCTGGATTTTCTTCATAGTCCGATTCTACTATTTTTAGAAAAAATTGTCCGCATCAATAAAACCCTCAAACAATTCACCACGTTCACATACTTTGCAGAAAATCCCTGAAGGAATCTCTTTCTGGACAAGCTCCCTGACAATTGCCGGAGTATTATTATTCGCACTCAGATGGACAAAGTAGATACTGTCACCATGTCTTGCCGTTGCTTTTGCAAAATCGATGGCATCGCGGTTGGAAAGATGGCCGAATCGTCCTCTTATCCTTTCTTTGAGGAATTCAGGATAACTGCCATTATCAAGCATGGCACAGTCATAATTCGCTTCAATGAACTCCACATCCGCTTTTTTTGCATAATCCCAGGCTTCATCAGGGATGAGGCCTGTATCTGTCATGAGAAAATAATCATGTCCATCTGCGGAAAAAGCATAGCCAGAAGAACCATCTGAATCATGTGAAGTGGGAAATGGCACAACATCAAAACCCGGAACAGAGATACGCTCACCATATTCATAAGTCCGCAGTCCATCCATCTCTATCTTCTGCCTGATAAGTATGCTCTCATTTTTCTCCCTTGATAAAGAAGAGATGTAAACAGGAATGGAAAGTTTACGCTGAAGTACTCCCACCCCTTTTGAATGGTCGGGGTGCAGATGCGTCAGAAACAGAGCGCGCACTGTTGAGATATCAATCTCATGAGCTTCCATCTGCGTCCTTATTTTCGTATATGTCACTCCATCATCTATTACAATGGTATCGCGGCCAGTTGTGAATATGTAGCAATTTCCGCAGCTGCCTGTCATCAAAACAAGATAATGCATCGCTTCTCCTATCAAAAACACTGAGAAATATATACTTCACTCACGTCCATTGCAATTGATGCTGTAGTGAAGCATAATCGCTGTATCCACAGGAGATGAGAATGCAGGATAGAATTAAAGGACTCCTCCAGCTTCAGCCATCCGATGAAGTAGTAAAGGCAGAAGGCTGGGTCAGGACGAAAAGAGACAGCAAGAATGTCTGTTTCATTGAAATAAACGATGGTTCATGTCTTAAAGGCCTTCAGGGCGTTCTGGATAAGGAAAAATTCGATTCAGCTCTGATTGATAGTATCAGTACCGGATGCAGCGTTGTAGCTGAGGGCAGGATCGTAGCTTCCCAGGGAGGCAACCAGTCAACAGAAATGGCTGTAGAGAAGCTCCAGGTTATCGGGTGCTGTCCTGCAGATTATCCTCTTCAGAAGAAAAGACATACTGTTGAGTTCCTGAGAGAGAAGGCTTATCTGAGACCACGTACAAACCTCTTCGGCGCTATCATGAGAGTGAGAAGCACAATGGCTTATGCAGTCCATTCCTTCTTCCAGGAAAACGGCTTTGCATATGTCAACACCCCTCTTATCTCAGCCTCGGACTGCGAAGGTGCTGGCGCTCAATTCCAGGTGACGACTCTGAATCTGGAGAATGTTCCCAGAACTGAGGATGGCAAAGTCGATTATACAAAAGACTTCTTCGGCAAGATGGCCAACCTCACAGTCTCAGGACAGCTTGAAGGAGAGACCTATGCCACAGCTCTGAAGAACATCTATACATTCGGACCGACATTCCGTGCAGAGAATTCCAACACAGCACGTCATCTGGCAGAGTTCTGGATGATTGAGCCTGAGATGGCATTCTGTACTCTTGAAGGCGACATGGAATGGGCAGAGAAGTTCCTCAAATATATCTTCTCTGCTGTTCTTGAGAAGAATGCAGAAGATATGGCGTTCTTCTCCTCCTTCGTTCTTCCTGGTGTCGAGGATACGCTCCGCCATGTCATAGAAAGCCCATTCGAGCACATGACATATACAGAGGCTATCAAAGTACTTGAACCTGAGAACTCAAGATTTGAATTCCCTGTCAAATGGGGAGTTGAGATCCAGAGCGAGCATGAGAGATTCCTCACAGAGCAGGTTGCAAAGCGTCCTGTAATCGTCACTGATTACCCTAAGGACATCAAGGCTTTCTATATGAAGATGAATGATGATGGAAAGACTGTAAGAGCAATGGATGTCCTTGCTCCGAGACTCGGAGAGATCATCGGAGGTTCGGAGAGAGAGTACAGATACGATGTGCTTCTTGCCCGTATGAACGAACTTGGACTGAAACCGGAGGATTACTGGTGGTATCTCGATCTGAGAAAATATGGCACAGTACCACACTCCGGCTTCGGCTTAGGCTTTGAGCGTGCTGTACAGTACGTAACAGGAGTACAGAACATCAGAGATGTCATTCCGTATCCGAGATACGTGAAGAGCTGCGACTATTGATCTCCTCTGAAACGAGAGCATAGATCATGAGCTGCCCTGTTGTCAGAAGACCGGTCTTATGAAGAAGCCTTTCCTTGGTTCTTCTTACAGTACGCTCTGAGACACCAAGACGCTGTGCAAGTTCTTTGCAGCACAGTCCATATGGAAGCTCTTTAAGTGTCCGCCTCTCCTTATCGGTGAGGCGGATTCTTTTCTCAGACTTCCACTCGA
>CALXLB010000056.1 GCA_944389085.1 uncultured Spirochaetaceae bacterium | reverse complement strand
CCCATCCTCAGATTAATGGCATTCAATCAATAATCAGAGGAGGAAAAGGAATGAGAAATGAATTGACTGAAGAACTTGCATGCGCAATCGGATTTGACTTCATATATCGTGGTGATTATTTCATCCTAGGCGGTATAGGAGAACCCACCATCAAAGGAAAGATAATCGATGGTATCGCAAAAGATGTGAGCGTATGTTATGACACTTCTCCGAATGGACTGGATAGTCTGCCACCTGAAGCCGCCATGGCATATGCCCATAGGATCATCTCGACAGCATACTTTGCCAAGTGTGTCGAAGGGATGTCTGTAATATAACCGGAAAAAGATGATTTGTCAGAAGAATGAATATCTCTGACAAGATTACGGATTGAATCTAGTAACGTCTCCTCTAGAGGAGATGTCCTTTCTCAGCCGCCCCTGAAAGCCAGTTAGCCACATGGAAACCTTGATAAAGCCTTGGCGGCCTGTCCCCGTACGACGTGTTCGCAGCACAGTACGGGGTGCAGATCTTGGAGAAGCTTGGCATCTGGAAGGTTCCCGCCGACCAGATTAACATCACTCCGGACCTGCTGAGAAACTAGACTGACTGAAACCTGCTGTGGATGAGGATACTGATGTACTAAACAGGGGGTTGCATCCAGTACGCCAAAACCGTTTTTCCGGATGTAAACCACGCATCGTCATGCACTTTTCAGTCCATTCTTTTCTTTACAACCTCAATTCTGATGCATTAACGACGATCCGTTAAATTCAAATAAACCTTTTTAAGAGCCTAGTTTGTTGCATCAACTTTTCTGTTGCATTTATTTTTACAATTTACCAAGCATTGAGATGAGACACAAAAAGGTTGAAATAGTAAGATGCATATAATATGCTTAAAATAAACGTACAAAAAGATGCCTACCATTTGATCAAGCACATATAAACGGAGAGAAATATGGAAAACTTTGAGTTTACAGAATTTGCAGATATGATTATGAAAAAAATGGAAGAAGAATACAAATCTCTTGAGCAAATGAATGTAATGATTCTGGGCAAAACTGGCACAGGAAAAAGCACACTTATAAACAACATGTTCAATGAAAGACTTGTTGAAACCGGCACAGGAAAGCCTGTTACGCAAGAAATACGGCAAATAAAAAAACAGGGATTTCCTCTTACAATCTATGACACACCGGGGCTTGAACTCAAAGGAGAAAATGCCCTTGACTCTTTGCTGGATGGGGTAACAGAAAAGATTATGGAAGGAGTCAATAGTGGAGAAATAGGAAAAGCGATACATTGCATCTGGTATTGCGTGAGTACCCCATCTCACCGTTTTGAGCAATCCGAAATTGATTTCTTAAGAAAATTATCTGGGAGGACAAGCGAATATGATGTTCCTGTTATCATTGTTCTTACCCAGTCATATTCGAAGAAAGATGCAAAAGAGTTATCCAATGTAATTGAGAAGGAAGCCCTTCCAGTTGTTAAAGTTATCCCTGTTCTGGCAGAGGATTATGCAATAGATGATGAGTATACAGTAAAGGCTTATGGCTTGGATACCCTCGCTGAAATGATGTATAACGTTATTCCAGAAGCATTACAGAAGACTTTTATAGCAATACAGAAAGCCAGCTTTAAGTTAAAAAAGGATAAAGCAAGCACAATAATTGCGCAAAGTGCAGTTTCTGCGGCGGCAACTGGAGCCGTACCTATACCGATGTCTGATGCTCCAATTCTCATTTCTATTCAAGCAACGATGATTGCACGAATCGCCTTGACATTTGGCATTCCTATGCAGTCTGGAAGTATTTTAACAGTCATTTCAGGACTTCTTGGAACAACAGGAGCAACGGTTCTTGGAAAGACTATTGTAGCCAATTTGTTGAAACTCATACCTGGTGCCGGATCTATTGCTGGAGGTGCCATATCTGGAGCTACAGCAGCAGCCCTTACTGCTGCACTTGGAGAATCATTTGTCACAGTTATTTCTCTAGTCTATAGTGGTGAACTAAGTCTTTCCGATCTTTCCTCAGAGAAAGGCAAAACAATGTTGAAAGAAATACTGAAAGATAGACTGAAAATCAAAAGGGACAAGAATGGACAGCAGCTTGCTCCAAATGCGACCACGTAAAGATAGTTTGTTCAAGTACAGGAAAGGTTATGTGAAGCCTATTTTCTAGTTTTTTGCATGACGATTGGGCCAACTTGGCAATCCCGATATTCAGCTAATGAACAAAACTTGATTGCACTGGATACGGATTTCTGGCGATTTCTATTTTCAGCAGTGGAACTCCACTGCTGATGATTTTAACCAGGTTCCATTGTTCCTATTTGATAAACTCCCACTCATCAGATAAAACCATCATACAGAATCATTTCTATATACTCTCCAGAAGTATGAAAACAGGACTGAGCACTACATTCCAAAACGATACATTAGGAAACCGCAACAAAAGCATTTGCCGTACTAAGAAGAATGAGATGATAACACATGTAATGATGAGAATGAACCGGACTACGCTCTTCTTTATCAGAAGCCAGCAATGATCTACCAGATGATCAAGGAATCGCTGATTTGCAGGTTCTCCAAGAAGAGCAAAAAAATCATCAATCGTCTTCTCTCCAAAAGTTATTTTCTCATTCAGACTTCTGATGTACTCAGTCAGCCCCTTTTTCACGCTTTTCTGCTTCCATATGCTGCGTATCAGAGGAATTGTATGTCTGTTCCTGATTGTCTTCACGATTGAGAATATTGCAAGAACAATCGATGTCAGAAGTAAAAGCGATGCAACTATGCTACTGGCAAGCTCGCCGAACATAGGACAGACTGTGAACAGAATCGCAAATACAAAAAGAATCAGATTAAAAAGCGATGAAACAAGCTTCCTGTTATAAGCAAGATCAAGCTTCTGTTCGACAGCCCAGCTGATAATATTGTCTACTTTCTTTACAACCTTCTCCTGCGTCTTCTCAACGGCTTTCTTGACAAGTGGAACAGACTTCTTGACTATGTTGTACACCATGACAACAGCAAACGCATCATCAATAAGCCCGATTCCTGGAATGACATCCGGTATGATATCCAATGGAAGTATTGCATAAAGGAGCGCACCGATAATCAAAGCCTTGTCCTTTACAGAACTATTTTCATTGAATCTCTTCAGAAGAAAAAGTACTTTATCCCAGACATTTGCAAGAGCACCTTTGTTCATTGACGGGATGCTGGTGTTGATTTTATCGATATCATCCCGATCAGCACTCTTTCCTATCTTCTCAACCAATTCCATGATACGATTCTTCTTTCTCCGGCTCAGGTGCTCATCGTATAGAGAGGAATCATCAATATTCGGGTTCGCCGAAGCTGGTGTCTCCGTCTTTTCCTTGTCATTGATTATTCCAGAATCTTCATTGATATGGGATTTCAATGTTCCATCCTTTGATCTCATATATTGCCCCTATGTGTGCCATGCCGGTTCTCATCAGCAACATGTATTCGCTTTTCTGTCACCCTTGCAAACCATGACCTTATCCTTTTCAAGATATCTTTATCTGTTTTCTCCTTCTGCATTCCGTAAAGACTGGCATAAGATGCTGTGACTTGTTCCAAGGCCATGGCGAGATCATTGTTGTTTTCCTCCAGTTCTTTTTTCTCTTTCTCAAGAATACATACAAGGGAAATTAGTTCATGTACCATCATATCAGGCATCTCGGATGATGAGTCGCCAGAGGCCATCAGAGATGCGATAACATAATCTGTTCCCTTCCCTGAATTCATAAGCTTTTCGATTTTTGTTCTTAATTCTGACATTCCTTGCTCCTTATCAGAATGGTCCAAAGAGAGCTTCACTCATTCCTGTGCGGAAGATTGTATCAAACGAATGCGTGAACGGGAAAATGAGCAGCTTGAGGATTCCTACATCCTCAACAGACTTCAGCACTGTCTTTCTCATGATGAAAAGGCAGAGAACCAATACACCAATCTGGATCACTGTTAAGATGACAAGCTTCGGAACATGCTCCTTAAACTTACTGATTGCACTATGGATTCCATAGTCGACATATGAACCATACGAAATCCTCAATGAATTCAACTGCTCCAGCTTATCTGGCAAAGCAGAAAGGTATGGATAGGCAACAATAGGTATTGCAATCAGCAATATCACCACAGATAAAGAAAGTATAAGAAAGAGTATAGAGGCTATGACTTGGGTCACAGCAAACGGCATAATGAAAAACAATGTCGCTATAGCAAATATTGAAGTGGAGAGGATGACAAATAATGAATAATATCTCAGGCTCCTAGAAACTACTCTAGATAACTGATTCACCTTATCATTGATGGCATCCATTATCAGCATATGTCTTATTTCGCCATATGCGTTGGTAATTGCGGATAATCCTTTACACAATCTATCTAAAAAACTCATTCCAGAATCTCCAATATGTTGTTTACAAACTTTTCCCTGCTTTGCCTTTCAGGACGTATTGTGACCAGCACAGGTGTTTTCCTATACTTTGCCAAAACTTTCACAACTGGATTGCGTACAATCTCTATGGAAGAAAAGAGAGGGCTGAAACCAGAAAACCAGCTCTCATCTGTCTCAATGAGAATAAGATTAGGCTTCCATGTATCAATCTCCTCTTTGAGAATTTCCATGCATTCAGGAAGCTGAAGCCTTGTCATTCTGAGCCCAGGGGTCTTACCCTGCTCAGTCACCTTGTAAAGATTTGTCCAGGTTATGAACTCAAACCAGCGGTAATCATACTTCGATAAATCTATTACAGGGCTGTTAAGCCGTTTATTCAGCTGCCGCCAAAGTTCTCCTGTATAATTCCAGAAGTCGGATCTCCCAAGACTGTACTCTTCACCGTTGGTGAAGACTCCGGGCCTTGATGGGATATTATGGATCCAATCGAAAGAAGTATGCCTTTTATCGAGAAAGATATCTTCCATCTTCTTTCCGAACAATCTAGAATCAAGACCTTCTGACACAGAAGTCCATCCATTGGTGGATCGGCCGACGAGCATCATGCGCAGTCTGTCCTGCCTGTCATATTGCCGTCCTTTCATTCCGGCAAAATGGGCAAAGCCGTCAAAGGCCTCCCTGCCGTAAGCAGAGACGAACTTATCCATGATTGATGCATACTCACTCTTCATGGTTTTTCTCCCTATAAAGTCTCATTGCCTTTTCATGGCTGACTCTGACCCACTCTGCAAGCTCGTAAGGAGATTCGACAACGCAGTTCTCACCAAGAGACAGCGCCCAGGCATGGAACGCAACTGGATCTGCAATTGTGAGTTCAAGGATTATCGAACCGTCTTCGCATTCAGTGAGAACACTTCCTTTCGGCCAGACCTTCTCCTTTTCAAAGAATGCCTGTTTGTTGAATATGTGGACACGTACTCTTCTGGCTTCAGCTGTGGCAACACCGAAGGGATCAGAGATGCAATCATCCATCGATATCCCCTCTGGAAGAGTGTAATGCTCATCATAGCGGAGGGCGACAGTCCTCATCCTCGAATATGCATATGATGTAGCTCCTTCATGCTTTGGATCAAATGCATAGAGATACAGGTTGCTGTTTCTGATGTACAGTCCCACAGGCCAGAGTTCATGCTCCTTCACACTTTCGCTGAATGCACCTTGGTATGTGATATCGATTTTGGTACTGGTTTCAAGAGCTGTAAGCAGGGTATCGACATAATTGGCATTATCTTTATTGATTTGATAGCCGGAAATCTTCTTATAAGCCCGCGCAAGTGTTTATAAAACCTTGCGAAAATGGCTTAAAATCAAGGTTTTCCGCGTATCGTCATTTATCTTGCCGTATCTCCGTATAAGA
>CALXLB010000055.1 GCA_944389085.1 uncultured Spirochaetaceae bacterium | reverse complement strand
ATATTGGAAGTATTCGCGATCAGGATGGTCCTTTCCATCAGCGAAAGACCTGTCCTCGGATCTGTAAGATGCGGGAACTCCCTCAGTACATCCGTCATCTCGTTTCCACGCTCACCGCAGCCGATATATACAATGATATCCGCATCACACCACTGGGCAATCGAGTGCTGTGTCATCGTCTTACCTGTACCGAATCCTCCAGGAATGGCAACTGTGCCTCCCTTCGAAAGAGGAAAAAGCGTATCGATGACCCTGAGCCCAGTGATTAAAGGAGTACGGAGGTCTGCATGGTCTGCAATAGGACGGGGAATTCTGATAGGCCAATACTGCAGCATCGTAATGACAGTAGTCTTACCATCTTCAGAACTGACCAGCGCTATCTGATCCGTGACTTTATAGTCTCCCTCCTCTGCCATATTGACAACAGTCAGGTCTCCCTTCACTGTCGGAGGAATCATAACGCGGTGTTCAACACGCTCTGTTTCCTGGACTTTGCCAATGATAGACCCCCTAGTCACATGATCACCAACGGATACAGCCGGGACGAAGTGCCAGAGCTTATCATGATCGACCGCTGAAGCTGCAATACCCTTGCCGATGAAATCACCGGAGAGTTTCTTCAGCTGTTCAAGCGGACGCTGTATTCCATCATATATATTTCCGATAAGGCCGGGACCAAGCTCTGCTGAAAGGCTCATGCCAGATCCGTAGATGTTATCGCCAGGCTTAATACCTGTCGCATCCTCATAAACCTGGATTGTAGCTTCACCTTCACGGAGCTTTACTATCTCTCCGACAATACCAAGATCGCTGACATGGACCAGTTCCATCATCTGTGCATCCGTGATGCCGGATGCCGTAAGGACAGGTCCATTGACACGCTTTACTTTACCTACTATTCTGCCTTGCATTTTCTTCCTGAACTATACGCCTGATATCCCGGGAATAACGCCTCATGCGGACTTCAAGCTGATTGTTATAAGAAACCTTGCCATCGAGGCTGGACACCACCACTCCTACTCCGGAAAGACGCTCTGTATCAAGCGAGAGGGAAAGCGTTGCTCCTGTATCTTTCCTGACAAGGGCCTCAGCTTCCCTGAGCATCTCTTCTGTAACTGGAGCTTTTTCTGAAAAGGAGACCTTGGCTTCTTTTCTATCAAGTCCGATAGCGGCCTCTGCAATCCAGGAGACAAGAATACTGCTGAACGATGGATTGCTGACAACGGCCTTAAGCCTCCTGTCTACCTCTTCCATCACCTCAGTATAAGCAGAATCAAGACTTCTGAGTTCTGCAAGTCTGTCTATGCTTCGCCTTGCACTCTCCTCTCTTGCCTGGATCTGCTCGAGGCGGACAGAATAGCTCTTTCTCTCCAGTCCAGCTTCTCTCTCAGCTCTTTCACGTGCTTCGGAGATAATTGATTCTGCTTCTATTCCAGCTTTCTTCTCAATCTCATCAGCCTTAGCTCTGGCTTCCTGAAGAATACCCTGGATAAGCGGATTGTCCTCACCTTTCATATCGAAACTCCTATAGCTTCGTTAACGAGTTCCCTCAGATCCGTCGATCCTGTGCTCTTTCTTGACGGAATCTCGACGACAAGAGGAAAACTCATGGTAAAGAGATACCTGTCAACGGTATCGCGTATGAAAGCCGCGCACTCATCTGTGATGATGATAACGCCATGCTCCTTATCCTCGGTCGCCTTGTTCCAGGCTGCCTTCACATCCTCTTCAGATGAGCAGGCAATGCCTGAAACTCCGACAAGGGAAAAGCCGAGGACAGTGTCCTCATCCCCGATAACGAAGTATTCCATCTCAGATCTTTCCCAGAATCATCAGGGCTGTGATGAAGCCGAAGACTACAAGACCTTCTGCAAGAGCAATGAAGATAAGAGCGTTCGTTGCAATCTCAGGTTTCTCGGAGATAGCTCCCATAGCAGCTGAACCTACATGGGAAATAGCCATTCCAGCACCAAGTGCACCGAACCCGAAAGCGAGCGCTGCTGCAATGCAGACCCAAGCAAGGTTGTAATCAACAGCTTCCACTTCTTCTGCAGCTGCAGCAAGAGATGGTGTGAAGACAAATGCTGTTGCAACAAGCACTGCCACTGTGAGAACAAGCGAAAGATGTACCTTTCTCCTGAATGCATATGCGGTCATTTTATGACCCTCCCTTAATTCAATCGGCTCTGGTTCTGCTTCTGAGCCCTACTGGCTCGAAAGCGACACCATGACCGGTAAAATACTTAGTGAAGAATTCGTAGTAGTTGAGACGGAGCGACTGAATACCAGCCGAGAGTCCCTCCAGTACGATAACAAGCACATTGCCAAGTATCATGATGGCAATCTTCGCAATGCCGTTTCCCGGCATATCAGCCATCTGATAGAATGCAGACATCAGAGAAGCATGCGCAATACCCAATCCGGCGACACGCATGAATGAAAGTGTGTTGGAAAGAAGTCCGGAGAAGATTTCAAGAACCTCAACCAGAAAATCCATGACAGTGTCAATGATAACTCTTCCGATACTCTCCCTGTGCCCATTCCGTGCATTTATGACAGCTCCCAGAGGCCCTTTGATGACAATCAATGCAAGACATACAATCAAGACAGGTGCAAAGAACGGAGCAGAAGGGAATGTCTTATAACCGGAAGCGACAAAGCCCCATGCAAACCATATGCCAAGAGCATACATGACACCTCCGACAAGTCCATTCTTATCAAAGATGAGCTCGAAATATCTTCTCTTTCTTGTCAGATTGATCCAGTTAAGGATAAGTCCTGCATAAATAATCACGATACCGAATTTTATTGTTATACCGAGAATATCGTAGATATCCTGAATCAGCCCCTGTACAGGTTCTCCTTCAACAACAGCATCGTATGGAAACCATAGCGGCGGGATAAGCTCAAACCCAAAGCAGGAACCGAAGAGAAGGCCTCCGACCATAGAGGCAGGACCAAGGAAGATAAGAAGAGAACAGAGATATCTTGAAATAATCCCATCCTTCTTTTCAGGATGCTTCTTGTACATCCAGCTGCCAGCAAGCCCAACAAGGAGGAGTATGACCCCCTGTCCAAGATCAGCAAACATGAGAGCGAACATACACAGGTATGCAACGGCGGTAAACGGTGTCGGGTTGATGGAACCATACTCCGGAGTACTGTAATTGTTCACCATACGCTCAAATGGTCTGAGAATCCTGGGACTGGACATCTCTACAGGAACCTCGTCCCTAGGAACCTCATCAGCTTCTGTCCACTCTATGATACAGCGCCCTGATGTCACCTTCCCGATGAGACTTGTGATATCATCAGAGAATTCTGAAGGCACCCAGCCTGAGAAGAGTGTCGTATTCCTGGTATATGAAAAGAATGATTCGACATGCTCACAGAGCTCATGGAGCCTGACTGTCTTCCAGATTGTCAGAAGCTCTGGTGATACATTCCTTATCCTTTCTTTGACATCGACGGAAAGCTTTTCCAGATCAGTTCTGTAGCTTTCAGTTCTTTCCTGAGCTGCTTTGATAGCAATACCCATAGCTGTTTTCTGGGCTTCGCTATCGGTGGACTCTGTCCAGCTGAATTTGTCCATGACCTCAGTCACACGCTGCGAGTCCCGGCGGAGGGTGAGAGAAATGTAAGGTCTGGAAGAGAAGATGAATATACCGCCAATCTGTTCAAGACGATTGAGAAGATCCTCTGCAGAACCATGGGTATTCTCACCCACTCTGAGGTCCAGATATTCATCTTTCTTCTCTGCGTTGTACCTGATGATCTCGGAAAGCGCATTGCTATCCTGATTTATCTCTCTCTGCTTGTCACGGACAGACTGCAGGGAAAGCGAAAGCTTATCGAGAGTACGCTTATAGCTGTCCATATCCAGCGCCGGAAGAGAATCAATGATGCTGCTATCGAGTTCAGGCAGCTGGATGCCACCCTCTTTAAGCAGCGTCTCAACTCTGACTCTCATATCCGTAAGAGCCGCCTTCGGTACCGATGATGAATGAGAAGAAAGCTTTGACATCTTCTCATCCGGCAAGGAACCGATATGGACAAACTCCATAACTCCTTTTTCCAGAAGAGCTTTCACGACACTGTCTCTGTCGCTCTCCATCACGACAGCGGTAAGCATCCTCATCTTGCGAGTGAACATGCTCATAATCCTAACCCCTCCCTGATCTTCATCTCGCTGCGGCCATAATACTTTCCTGAAAGGATTGCCCTGATAGTGCTATCCTCCTGCAGGCAAAGGAAGAAATAAGCAAGCACAACACCAATGCTGAAAGGATCCCCCACGAGAATCTTCTTATATTCGTGCTTACGTCTTTCTCCGAGATAGGCTTCTATCAGCACAATCTCCCTGTTGTTCTCCTCAACGGTGGTAAGATCATCTGCTGTACGTCTTATCCTCTGTATCTCTTCAGAAATCTGAGGATAGTGATGACGTACGATAGCGGAAAGAACAGACATCGGATCATCGCTTTTAAGAGCCCCTGTCTTTTCCGCCTCCTTGTAAATATATCCCATAGGAATCATGACCCGTTCCAGTTCTTCATATGCCAGATGATATGAATAACTGTAACGAGTAAGCATGAGTATATTCTTCAGGTCCACATCTGTATTATAAATCTGAGAGGCAATCTTACGATCTATTCCTCCAAGTTTCTCAATACCCTTTTCCAGATGGCTGAACCAGAGATGGTCCAGAGCAATCTCCAGCGGGAACAGACCTTCAGAAGCCAGACGTTCCATACTGAAAGCATCCAGAACAGCTTCATATGGCGTACCTTTGAATGCATGGACAAACTCTGGAAATGAAACGGCATTCACAGCTTTATCGTAATCAATTTCATGGACAATCTGTTTTTTATATAAATATGCAGATCTGTAGGAAATAATGTGCTGCCGGACAACATCAGAATACCAGAGCCTGATGACGTTCTTCACATTATCCACTTCAATCTTTTCCAGAAGCACTGAGATAAACGAAGAAGGGAGAGATGGCAGATACCCCTCGATTTCACGATAGAGTGAAATCTCGTCATCAAGCATCTGCAGCTCAAGCTGCTGCAAGTCTCCTGTATTCCTATAAACTTCCAGAAGATTTGCATGGTGCGAACCTTCCAGCTTAGCCACCGCTTCTGTCAGCGATGGAGCCTTGATCATCTCATCAAAGAGAGTGGAATCATGCATTATACCAATGCGTGCCCTCAGCTTTGCATTGACGAAAGCATAATCAGAAACCCTGCTCATTCAATCTCCGATAGCACCAGTTCGGCAAATGCGCTCAACTATACGTCCAGCTGCATTATCCAGAACATCAGGAGAAACCGAACTGGCTGAACTTTCAATCTTTTCGCGCTCTTCCTCATATTCTGCGAGATGCTTTTCCAGAAGCTCCTCAGCTCCATCAACTTCAGCCTTACCGTTCTCGCGGACATTCTCAACAGCTTCAGATATGATTTTCTGAGCCTCATCATGGGCTTCAGAGATTATATCCTTAGCCCTTTTTTCGGCCTCCTCAACAATTCTTGCTGCCTGATCCTCGACAGAGAGGATATCATCAATCACTTCACTCTGCATGAATAGCCCTTTATTGTCAGTATGCACTTTACTGCTTTTCTCTCAAAACGTCAAAATACCGCAGACCTTTGACATGTCTGAGTGGATGTGTTAATGTTCCCCTCGTACTTCGGGCAATAGCGCAGGGGTTTAGCGTACAAGTCTGGGGGACTTGGGGTCGGCGGTTCAAATCCGCCTTGCCCGACGAAGCTGGCTCTCATTTAAAATGAGGGCTTTTCTTTTCTGTTCGATAATTATCCTTTGACAAACATGCCTCTGATGCTATTTTGGAATGTGGAGGAACTATGGAAATCGTAATTGCAGGAAGTCCTAGAAAAGGTATGTATTCAGATCGCTTTGCTCAGGCTTGGTGCGATGAAACCGGAGCAGAACTTATTTATGCCCGTTCGGTCAATGTCGGACCATGCCATGGATGCGGATGGTGCAAAGGAAAGGGAAACGGAAAGTGCGTACAGAAGGATGATATGCCTGAAATCCTGGAAAAGATCAGGAAAGCTGACAGGCTCACCATCTTCTCCCCTATCTACTGGTGGCAGGTAACCGCACAGACAAAGCTCATTCTGGACAGATTATACCCAATATCTGAAGATGAATGGAAAGGCAAAGTCATCACAGTTGTGATGAATGGAGCCGCAGAAGATGATGATAAGGAATTCGAGCTTCTGAAAGCACAGTTCCAGGAGATGGCTGATTACATCCACGCAGATCTGCGTTTCCTCGGTGTGGGAACAGAGGACGACGCACACTTTGAAAAATCACTGGAGAAAGTAAAGGCATTGGCAAAAGAAGCCTAACCCATTTAATGATATAGCTTAGATACAAGAAACATACATTCTAAATATCTAAGCTATTATTTTTAAAATCAATGTCCGAACTTCTGCTTAAGTTCCTCGAAATCAATATTACCATCAATTTCCTTGATTACGACCCTGCCATCGAGGATATCGAAGAAGAACTTGCGGATTCTTCCGATTTCCAGAGGAACAGAATTTCCTTTGCTGTCAGTCACATCATAATCCCTCATCAGCTGTGAAGAGAGAGCGGCGGCATTGATGATGAAATGATTCTGAAGCTTTTCAAAGTCCTGCAGATCGGAAACAAGCACTTTCCCTGCCACTGAGTAGCTATGAACCAGAAGCATCGTACCGTCGTCAGCTTTCAGATTGGCTTTCTGGCCATTACTACGGATATCGATTGAAATCAGCCCCGTATGTTCCTTCTCGCTATCGCATTTATAGAGATCCATAAGATCTGCTAGCGTGATATTGCACAGCTCTGCATCGGAACTGGCTTTTATCGGTTCTACACTGAATGCCGATGGATAAATCAGATAATTTCGTCCTTCCAGCACAACTTCCTGACTATTGAAAGTACCAATGATAGAATGATTTATCTCCAGCTTCTTTGAAGCAAAAGCACCGCCAATGACAACAGAGTTATCAAGCTGGATTTCATCTGCATATACACATCCACCGACAAAAGCGTTCCGCAGTGTGACACGCTTGGCATTCAGATCAGAGCAGAATGTCACTTCACCGGAAAGAGAAGTAGAGGATATCACCTGATTGGATCCTGCTGACTCACGGAAAATGATCGTATTCTTGCTGGTCGGATCTATTACAAGCTCTTCCTTACCGAATACAGAACGATGGAACTCACATGGTCCATCATGGATGAGTATTTTCTCACCGTAAACCGCACCGAGAATATCCGTATTTCCTTCTATGACCACAGAACGCTTCAGCTGAGCAGAAGTCTGGGGAATGATTGCAGAACTCACTTTATTATCTTTCAGTATCAGGTCTTTGCTATCGACTCTGATCTCTTCCATATTCTTCTCAGAAATCATTTCAATCCTCCTCTATTGGCTTCGAAGAGCGCAACCATCTTCTTCCTCTTCTCCGCATCTGTCACACTCCCCAGCATCTCACGGAACTTCATCTCAACGAGGTTACTATCATGAGTTTTCACAGAGAGCGAAGAAATAAACTGTGGCATGGTCTCTCTGATTTTTCTCTCTGCCTCATCGGAGGCCAGCTGTGGAGCGTATGTGATAATCTCGGAATTTCCGCCAGTGAGCATCTCTCGCTGGAAGAGAACTACCGGAACATATGTTGTCACTTCGCTCTGTATCTCTTTTTTCTCACAGACCGAGGAAAGAACAGCATCAAGATGCTTGATATTCTCCGAAATACGCGAAAGCGTTCTCATGACTGTCCGAAGCTTCAGTTTAAGATATGAAAGAAGCAATGCGTTCTCAGTCACTGTCAGCTCGTTATAACCAAGAATCCGGGAAAGCGATGAGATACTGCTGGAGATTATCAGCTTGGAAAAACAATCATCAATAAGCTCGAAACAGGGACTGTACAACCTGTACACTTCCCTATAGAGCTCATCATCGAGGGAGGAAAATATATCGGTATATCTTCTTTTGATCATATTGAAGTCGCTCTCCATCCTCTCCTTGATGCTCTTCAGCTGATCGAAATATGTCAGAAGCTTCGGTCCTTCTGCAGAGACTGTATTCTCCAGCTCTATCATCTTCTGCGAGAAATCTGCCTTGGTATAGCTGTAAAAGCCTTTGATGACACTGCTGCTGATTTTCTCAGCAGATGCAATCTTCGCACTTTCATTGCGATTGGCAGCATCGGTAAGGCGAGATGCTACACTGTCGATGCTGTCTGTGCAGATAGCAGCGGAACGGATGAATGGCTCATCATCCACAACAACGGTAATAGTGACTGGCTCCGTGACTGTCTTGGAGTCGCTGCCACCATGCTCGCTTGCCGGATACGAATAATGAACTGTCAGGCTGACACTGCCGTGAAACGTTCTCGAATAACTCATTCCTTCCGCAGCTCCTTCCATCGGGATAACTCAAAGAGCTTCTCCATGATTGCCTTCTTGCGGGAATCAAGAGAGGAAAGAAGCTTATTGAATTCATTTCTGACGAGTGTCTTCTCTGTCTTATCGCCATCACGCCAGATATCCTCATCCTGCATCTCGACAACACGGGAAAAGACACTGCCGCTCTGCGTTGCTATCTCTTCAGGGAAATTGGGCATCTTTATCTCAAGCATATAAGAGTCTTCTGTATCCTGATTCTCCGTTTCAACCAGAACTACAGGGAAATACACAGTCTCATCATTCTCGCTCTTCTCCTGGGAAAGGCTTCCCTGCATCTTCTCCCCCAGTCTCTTCTGTGCCTCAACTAGGTAAAAAAGATGGGAGATGAGAGTCTCAGCCTCCTTCTTGAGCTTTCCAGAGACCATGGTCTGTGACAGAAGAAGGATATCATCGGGATACGAAATGACTTTAACAGAATTCTCAACACGGCGCTCCGTCAGCTTTGCCCTTCCATCTACAGCCACTTCAACAAGACTCTGATCGAGTTCCCGGACAGAATTCTTCAGAGCACTGTCAATATTCGTGAAGATCTTGATGTATTGTCTGGAGATATTGGCATAATCCTTTTCCATGCGACGCTGGATTTCTCTCAGATTCTCAGAATATGTCTGAACCTTGGCAAATGTCATCAGCACATCATTTTCAAGAGCAATGGCCTTCTGCATGAACTGGTTGCGGGTAAGCATGTAAAAACCATATGTGACATTGGTACTCACACGTTCTGCAGCCATCTCCTCGGCAGCGACAAGCCTATTTGCCATTGAATCAACAGAGGAAGAGACCTGACGCACAGAAGATGTCATGACATCGACATGTTCAGCAAGCGGTTCGGTTCCGATATCTACAGTGAAACTTGCCATACTCACTCCTTATCATCTTCGTCAGACGAATCATCAGTGATTTCTGTCTCATCACCTATGCTGCCATCCTCATCGGTAAAGACAATATCTTCCACATCAGGGTGCTCTTCTTCATCGCTTTCAGCTTCATCATCTTCATAAATGCTGTCTGAAGCCCTGAGTCTTGTAATCAGATTCTCAGCTTCCTTTGCCAGGTTTGTATCCATGATCTCATATACTTCCCCGTCTACTTTTGGCTGAGGAGGAAGCGTTCCATATTCAGCAAGATACGGACTTACCTTAGCCACTTTGAGCTGTCTTTGATCAAGAGAAGAGACATTACCGGCTGCAACTGCAGCTTTCTGTGCCTCCGAAGCATAAAGGAAAGCTTCGTAATATGTTACACGGCCGAATTTATCAGCTTTCTCATCGATGTCATCCTGAAGCCTCTCCATATATGCATCAAAATCTTCTTCAAGCTGCTTGAAGTTCTTATTCACCTGATCGGCTGCTATGATCATGGAAGAAGCTGTAGTGCTGTCATTCTCGACCTTGCCACCAAGAAGGCTCTGCTGCTCATCCATCTTGTTTATCGTATCCTTGATAGCTTTCCACGTTGCATAAGCGGAGTTGTACGAAGAGAGTGCTTCGATGATATTGCTCTTCAGAGAGTCAGCTGTATCTCTGTTACGGCCATAGAAATCCTGGGTCTCTGTATGCCATTTGTTGAGATACTCCAGCTTCTGGGTCTGGATTCTCTCATAAATCTTACGGCGTTCTATCCTGTTCTCTTCCATAAGATTATTGACAATAGGCATGAAGATCTCTTCCTGAATCTGATGCAATCCGAAAGGCATTGATGTCCTTCCACCTGTCTCATCAATCCATGTACCAGAATATAGATCGAACTTCATCAGAGAGCTCTCCTTGAACTTGAAAGGCCTGTAGCTTTCTGCCATGTCGGAGAAATTGAAGTTCATTGCTTTTATCTCCTCAATAGTCTCAGCTTCAAGCTTCGGGCTGAAGTTGCGATAAGGACTTTTAAGGACATTGGCGAAGAGCCCATTGTTGTATTCAAGAATCGCTGCAGCGCAGTTCATCTTAGCTCCAGTGATAGTCTCGGCAGAAACACCGATGAAGGAGATAAGATTCTCCAGAGCCTTCTCATCGCCTGTGCTGGTATTCTTGCGCTGATTGTAGATATCAAGGAGAACACTGAGCTTAGGCTCCACAGAACTGGAATCAAAGACATTCACAACAGGATAGTCTTCCGGTTCCACTGTTCCGCATTTGCTGAGGAATTCCATTGTTTCAGACGCAGGGGAAATGACTGGAATGGAAACAGCTTTTTTGTCGACATTCTTCAGATCATTCTCTATCCCGCTGATATCACTGCGTATGGACGCAAGATAATCATACATAGGGACTTCCTGCATTGATGGAGAGAAATCAGCAGTATCGACATTGCTTGCAAGCTTTGAACCTTCGACAAAAGGAACAGAAGAGAGTGTTTTCTTGAAGGAATTCACATCACTCTCGAACTTTTCCGGATTGTTGATGGTTATAAGTTCAAAGTCCTCATCCTGTACAGCACCGCTTAGATCTACTGTAATACTCTGATTGCCAAAAGGAATCTTCTTGGCAACAGGAACATAAGCGACACCGAGCTTATCGACTTTGTAGCTGCGGCGGATAGCAGAGAAAGCCTCCTCCCCTTCTTTCACAGCAGCCTGCTTCTCCTCTATCTTCTTCTTGCCTGAAATGGCGGAAGAAATGAACAGAATAAGAAACAGCGCTGCAAGAGCAGCTACAACAAGCGTCTGATTCGTATATCCATTCAGGAAAATGAAAATGGCTGCTGCTACTGAGACAATCAGAAGAATAAGATTCCTGATTTTCTTCTTTCTGCACTCCTTTACAGCATACGTAAGGCTTTCCTTGGCATCTTCTATTCTCTTATTGGTTTTATCTTCCTCATCGATAATCCTATCGGCAGCCTGTGAAAAATAATCAAACAGAATCCTCGCTTCATCTTCATAGATGCTAGAGGAATCCTGGTAGAGCTTTCCCTGCATTCTTCTCCTCCCGTTATATCCTACTTCATTCCTGTTATTTGCTTCTCAGTCCTATTCTGCGTTTGACAAGGAAACGCAGCATAGCAAGGCTTCCATCACAGTCCTCAGCCTTCTTTGCTGCCAGATCATCAAGTGTCTCGTCTATCTGTTTATCGATGGCAGCAGCTTCGGCTGTATTGCATGGTGCAATATGCTCATATTCATTCCAGAGAGATGACAGAAGCTGCGCATTCTCTCCTGTAAGCCCCTTTGCTTCCATCTCATCAACAGTCTTTCTGAACTTTGATCTGATATCCTTTACAGTCTGCAGATTCTCGCACTGTACTTTTGTACTCTCTTTAGCTGCCGAAGCACTGAAGAAGGAAACCATCATACCAATTGCACCTACAAGCAGTATTGCGACCTGGATGACTATCTGTGTTTTCATCGATGAACCGAAGGCGGCAAGAATAAAAGCGACAACCAATGCAAGTACTGTATAGAGGCACTGAGTAGCCAGCACAGGCACAATCGAAGTAATCATCCCCTCATCGCTTCTGTACTGAGCTGTAAAGAAAAGAGAGGCCCAATTCACTGCAATAAGGAAAGGAATGAACAGGAGGAAGAAAACTGCCTGTGAGGAATAAGGTGTCTTGGCAAATGCTACAAACAGCAGCACGTAGATTGCTACGATAATCAGGGCGATAACCGAGACATAGATCCTGAGCGATTTCATCTTCATAAATCACCTCTCAAAGCTTGTGGCCGCAATTTGGACAGAACTTGGTACCAGGTGTTACAGGCTGACCGCATGATGGACATATATAACCGGAATCGGACATCATATCGTTTTTGCTGACAAGTGTCGTTCCGCAGCTTACACACCGCTTGGCATTCTCAGAGTTATCCGCACCGCAGACCGGACAAGGATTGTATTTATTGCCACAATGAGGGCAGAACTTGCTTGTACTAGGATAGCTCTTGCCACAGCTGGAACAATAAACAACCTTTCTGGCAGGCTGTCTCTGCTGAGGCTGGAATCCTCCCTGATTCTGAGGCAGCTGATTCTGCCCCGGAACCTGCATCATCTGAGAACCGAATGAGCCCATACCTCCACCGAAGGCACCTGTAAGCATAGCCATGCCCAATATTCCCATATCACCACCAGGACCTGAGACAGCATTATTGGCAATCTTCATAGCCTGCTCCTGCTGCCAGGTGTATCCTGCAATGTTCTGAGCAGAAGAAGAAGCAATAGCTTCAAGCACTTTTCTACCAACAGGATCTGACTCGTCAATGCTGATGTCTGTAATGAAGAAACCTGGGATGGAAAGACCATACTTGGCCCAGAACGGAGCCATCTGCCGGCCAACTGCATCTGCGATTTCTGTCAGACGTGCTGTGATTTCCGTTACAGATACTCCATTATTGGATATATAATTGACGATTGCATTCTTCGTATACTGCTCAATCATACCTGAAAAATGCTCTGTAATCTGAGGTGCTGTGAACTTGCCTACATTACCGACAAGCTCTGCCAGGAAGCGTTCTGCATTCTCAATTCTCAGGCCATAGCGTCCATTAGCAACAAGAGGAACAACGGAGAACTTGCTGTCAGAGACCATCATCTTTGAACAATGCCAGTCAATATTCAGCGGAGCCCGCTTGTTTACAAACCAGACTTCGGCCGTAAAAGGATTCTTTCCACCGAACGGTATACCCCAGAGCTTGCAGATGCCGGGGATATTGGCAGAAGAAAGAGTATGGCGCCCTGGCCCGAACTTATCTGCTATCTCTCCTTTTGAAAAGAAAACAGCTTCCTGGGATTCATTGACCAGAAGCTGAGTACCCATTGATAGATTTGTCTCCGGATATCTCCAAGCGAAGACTGAAGGATCGGCATCACGCCATTCGACAAGATTAATAATTGCCATATTAACTCCCACGAAATGCTTTTAATAAGTATATAAACAAAAATTGTTCCCGTAAACAAATAATCGAGGAAGACACAGAAGAACGAACCATCATTTTCTACTTGAATCTGGAAATTTTTCCATAAAAGTTGTCAAAAAGCATGGCTTAGAGCGTATTAACCTTATAGAAGCATGCAGTGCTTCTAAAGGTGGCAATATGAACAAAACACTGATGAGCGATGAGGAGAAAAAGAAGATCCTCAGCCGTCTCTGCCTCATGGATGATGTCTTCTTCTCCAAGTGCTTCAGCGAAAGCAATGAGTGTACATCCCTGCTTCTTCGTATCATCCTCTCCCGCAGCGACATCACCGTGGAGGAAGTGAGGACACAGCAATGGGAGCACTCCATCCTCTCTCGTTCAGCTAGGCTGGACATCCTGGCGCGTGACAAGGACGGGAAGATCTTCAATATAGAGATCCAGAAGGACAGGAGAGGAGCGAAGAGGAAAAGGGCAAGGTATTACAGCTCGATGATAGATGTCTCAGCTCTTGCAAAGGGTGAGGACTATGACACATTGCCAGAGTCATATGTGATCTTCATTACCGAGCAGGAGGCACTGGGAGATGGACAGGCTCTATATGAGATAGAGCGCTGCATAGCAGGAACAGGAAAGCCATATGGAGATGGTTCCCACATAATACATGTGAGTGCCTCTTTGACAGACAGCGATACGGAACTTGGTAAGCTGATGGCAGACTTAAGGTGTACAGATCCTGATGCAATGCATTACAATGAACTCAGGGACAGGGTAAGATTCTTAAAGAGAAGCAATGAAGGAGTGATAAGCATGAGCGGAGAGTTTGAGAAGATAATCGAGAGGGCTGTAAGGATTTCTGAGAAGGAAGCCTTGGAGAAAGGAGAAAAAAGAGGAGAGAAAAGGGGTGTGAAAAGAGGAAAAACTGATATGGTCAAAACAATGATAGCTGATGGCTCTGTTCCTCTTGAGAAGATTGCCCAGTTCTCGGGGCTTACAGTTGCGGAAGTTGAGAGCTTGAAACAAAGCATGGTGCAATAAACAATCCCCCGCTCTGGCTCTGATATCAACCAGAATCAGGGGATATATTTCTGGAGAGAAGACTGTCCGGGCAATGCTCAGACAGTCTTTTCTTTGTCAGACGGCACTTTCACAGAATGTTCTGATCTGTGAAGCATTGGTTATGACAGTAGCGATTCCATCGGTGAAGGAAACAAGCGTCGGAGCCTGCTGGATATTTAACTTTCTGCAAAGCTCTGGATTCTCTTCAGCATCGATGACCCTGTACTTCATGCCAGCCTTATCGAGGAAAGTCTTTGCAAGGCGGCAATTAGGACAGGTCTTTGTAGTGAAGAGGAGCATCTCTGATTCATCGCCAATCATCATTCCGATCTCTTCATCATGGTGTGGAACATTAGGATTGAGAGGTCCTTTATGTGTCAGATGCGAATTCGGCACATCATAGGTCTTTCTCTCTCTGAATTCCTCTGCCTTACCGACATTCCAGTTCTGGACAGGGCGGTAATAGCCTGTAATTCTCGAATAGACCTCAGTCGGTTTTCCGCAGTGTGGACACTTGTAGACTTCTCCTACGATATATCCATGATCTGCACAGACAGAATATGTCGGGCTGAGTGTGTAATAAGGAAGCTCATAGTTCTCTGCAATTGTTCTGACAAGCTTCATTGCACTCTTCCAGTCTGGCATCTTTTCTCCAAGGAATGCATGGAAGACTGTTCCTGATGTATAGAGTGTCTGCAGTCTGTCCTGTACATCAAGGGCTGAGAAGATATCATCAGTGTACCCGACAGGCAGATGAGAAGAGTTCGTATAATACGGAGCATTATCATCAGCGGAAGCTGTAATGATGTCCGGGAACTGCTCAACATCATGCTTTGCAAGTCTATATGATGTGGATTCTGCTGGTGTTGCCTCAAGGTTATAGAGATCACCATATTCTTCCTGATAATCAGAAAGACGTGTTCTCATGTGGTTGAGTACATCAACTGCAAAATCCTGTGCCCTCTTATCACCGAGGTTGACACCAAGCCAAGAAGCATTGAGACAAGCTTCATTCATACCGACAAGACCGATTGTAGAGAAGTGGTTATCGAAAGAACCAAGGTATCTCTTTGTATATGGATAGAGACCTTCATTCAGCAGCCTAGTGACAACAGTTCTCTTGATCTTAAGTGAACGAGCAGAGATATCCATGATTCTGTCCAGGCGGTGATAGAAATCATCCTTGTCCTTTGCCTGATATGCAATACGAGGAAGATTGACAGTAACAACACCGACAGAACCTGTACTCTCTCCAGAGCCGAAGAAACCACCGCTCTTCTTTCTGAGCTCTCTAAGGTCGAGGCGGAGACGGCAGCACATCGAGCGCACATCATTAGGAGACATATCAGAATTGATATAGTTGGAGAAGTATGGTGTACCATACTTTGCTGTCATCTCGAAAAGAAGCTTGTTGTTCTCTGTCTCTGACCAGTCGAAATCCTTTGTGATTGAATAAGTCGGGATAGGATACTGGAAGCCCCTACCCTCTGCATCTCCTTCAATCATGATCTCGATGAAAGCCTTGTTGACCATATCCATCTCTTTATGGCAGTCACCGTATGTGAAATCCTGTTCCTTGCCACCTACGATAGCAGGAACATTCTTCAGGTCAGCCGGACAGACCCAGTCGAGCGTGATATTCGAGAATGGTGCCTGAGTGCCCCATCTTGAAGGTGTATTAACACCATAGACGAAGCTTTCGATGCTCTTCTTCACCTCATCATAGGTAAGATTATCTTTCTTCACGAATGGAGCGAGGTAAGTATCGAAGGAACTGAATGCCTGAGCACCTGCCCATTCATTCTGCAGAATGCCAAGGAAGTTGACCATCTGATTGCAAAGCGTTGCCAGATGGGAAGCAGGAGAAGATGTGATCTTCCCAGGAATTCCACCAAGACCTTCCTGGATAAGCTGCTTGATAGACCATCCTGCACAGTAGCCTGTGAGCATGGAAAGGTCATGAATGTGGATATCGCAATTGCGATGAGCATTAGCAATCTCATCGTCATAGATCTCAGAAAGCCAGTAGTTAGCAGTGATAGCACCGCTGTTGGAGAGAATAAGACCACCAACTGAGTAAGTGACTGTACTGTTTTCTTTGACTCTCCAGTCATTAAGCTGAAGATAGTTGTCGACAATCTTCTTGTAGTCAAGGACAGTCGACGTCATGTTTCTCATCTTCTCTCTCTGGCGGCGATAGAGAATGTAGCTCTTGGCAACATCACCATAGCCAGCTTCACCAAGCACCTTCTCTACTGAATCCTGGATATCCTCAACAGCAATCTTCTCATCCTTGATCTTCTGAGAAAAATCAGCTGTGACTTTAAGGGAGATGAAATCAATAACATTGTCGTCATAAGGCTTCTCTACAGAATCAAAAGCCTTCTTGATAGCATTTGAAATCTTCTGGATATCAAATGCAACTGTCTTGCCGTCTCTTTTGACTACCTGATACACGTCAACCTCTTAGTAAAAAATATTGAAACTCTGGTTTATTGCCTTCCGTTTCTGAGTAAAAAATAGTCCAGACTCTTAAGCCTGAAACCCTTAAGCTGTATTGGCAGAAACCACCAAAGGTCCCTTTTCCGCTTCTTTTCAAGAGAATAGCATGCAATATGAAGATTTGCAATAGCAAAAACACAATAGAAAGTGTTATATAACTTCTATAACGCTATATATAGTGTTATCATCTATCCCGCAACAATACATTTCTTATATATTTTCTTAGTATCTTAATATATCTTTCCATATCCTCAGGAGATGGTGCAGTCAAACCTTTTTTTATGATATCTCCCTTGTCACTAAAGGTTTGCAGATAAAATCTATCACAGCCTTCACACATCTTTCCGATTTTTTCAAAATCTTCATCAGAATGCAGTTCATGCACCACTGTAGTGCGGAATTCATAAGGAACATGCCCTTCCTTCAGAAAAGATATGCTCTCTTCAATGAGAGGTGTGAAAAGATTCTTAACCCCTGCAGTCTCTGCATATTTACCAAGAGAGTTCTTTATATCCATGGCAACGTAATCAGCATAGCCGCCATTTACAGCTTTCTTAAGCACATCAGGCCTATATCCATTTGTATCAAGCTTAACAGAGTATCCAAGGGCTTTGATTCTTCCCATATATTCAAGAAGATCAGAATGAACAGTAGGCTCACCTCCGGTAACCACTACCCCTTCCAGCATTCCCTTTCTCTTCTTCAGATAATCGAAGATTTCCTCTTCAGGAATCTCAGGCTCGGAAGAAGGATCAAGAACAAGAGAGGCATTCTGGCAGAACGGACAGCGGAAATCACAGGCCCCTGTGAAAAGAATCGCAGCAACCTTTCCAGGATAATCAACAAGAGTCATTTTCTGTAAGCCATGGATAATCATATTTGTGTTATACCACAGAGCAGAAATCAAGAGAATTCACTTAACGACATCATCACTTCACTTATTTCTTCGCAAAATTGCAAATAACTTAAATTTTAGGAGGTTTTTTCGAAACTCAATAGAGCTGAATAGAAATGCATGAAAAGCAGTATGAATATGCAGATTCCTGATAGTGTGTTTTTCTCAATTAGTTTTCTTTCCATCTACAAGAAGCTGTACCTGAGCT
>CALXLB010000054.1 GCA_944389085.1 uncultured Spirochaetaceae bacterium | reverse complement strand
TCTGTCTCCTCAATCAGGAGGTGAACCTCATCAAGGAGTTCAGGAACTTTCTGAATCTCATCGATTATCACAAGGCCATCATGGATTCCTCTTGTCTCAATCTCGTCACGAAGGACACCAGGATCAGCCTGGCACCTTCTTCGTATTCTTGCGTTTAGAAGTGACCATGAAAGCTTCACATCATCCTGGATCTGATTTTCTATCAATGAGCTTTTCCCAGTCTGCCTTGGGCCGAAAAGAAAAAGTGATTTGCTTTTGAGTTTTGGCTGAATATCTATGATGCGCTTTATATACCTTTCCATATATCACCTCTGTTGTCATTATATTATCCTTTCTGCTATTTCTACTAGCGATTTTTATAAAAATCTGTCAGTTACACTGACTTTTTACTGCACTTCGCATCCAGCCGTGAATCAAACCACTTACTTGATTCAACTTAACCTTATCAGTCATAGGAAAATCATCGCCGTGTGTCCAAATCTTGCAAGAAATCAAAGAAACTTAAATTCAGAAGTGCTTATCAGTAAAGAAGTTGCATATATGCGCTGGAGACGAGGCTGAAGCGGCGATCTGATACAAAAACAGCAGTAAACAATCTTTCCAGATAATGCAACAGCCTTTCTGTTATCTGAAATATGACGTTTAATTATGACAAAAGCATGGCAACGGAGGCCAATGTAGCGGCCAGACTCAGGGAACAGGCAACAATGACTCCGGGAAACGCAACAATCCTTCTGTTTTCATCCTGCTCCAGGCATGGTCTGCCATGTGAAGAACTACACATAAGGACGCATACAAGAATGGGTGTTTCACATTGGAAAAACGCTGTTTCACCGACTGACAATTAGTTTTTAAACAAGGTTCCGGGCATTTGCAATCGTATTTCCTTCTTCTGCAACAATGTAAAGGAAGAAGGGAAAGTCACTTAGTATTTCAAGATTATGCCCGATGTTGCCTCTTTTCGGCTGACAATTGAAAGTGCGACATGGTTTCTTCTCCTTGAAACAGGTTCATAGGCTCTTGCAATAACTTTTCCTTTGTATTAAACAATGTTATTGCTTGTGGGATTTGCGGAGCTGGTTATTGCGCTGGCCTGTCTATATATGTGGAGTAGGGTTCGAGCCCCGTCTCTCACGCTAGAAAGGCTTCAGAAAGTTCTGAAGCCTTTTTTATTGTACCCACCTTATAAAAAATGCCGAAGGATCCCTCCGGCTGCTAGTCAGGCGACTACATTTAAAGTGCCCTGTTCGGCTCTTCATCCAGATATCTGAATGCCTCCCCGACTTACTTGTAATATACACAACATCTGAAAAAAAACAATCACAGTTTCGTATTGGTCGATTCTTACCAAGAAGCAAGCTATACACTTTCCCATAAATTACTTGGAATAACACTCTCTCCATCGTTGTCGATCATCATAAGTTCAAATGATCAAGGAACATTATCGGGATTACACCAATGGTATCTGTAAGATTGCATGAAAACCCGAACTCCACCATCTCGTTCTCATGTGAATACGATGAAATAGATGTTATGTCATTGAAGCATGCCTTCCCCGATGATGCGGCATTCCTCCATCCCTGAAAAAAGAAGAGAAATGTCCGAATCCGTGAGATCCTTCCCGAGAAGAGAGCTCTCATGCTCCTCCGCCCATGAGGGGAATAGATATGCTACATTCCTCACAGACGATACATAGTAGAACGCAACGGCAAGGATGACTCTCCATGTCTTCGAGGATTGACTTGATTCTTCTATTTCTGAAGCAGCTTGCTTCAGTTTCTGATTGCGGGACGCAATGTCCTGTCCAATACACAGGCAGATTTCTGGAAAACAGGCTATGAGTATTCCAGATTGCTTATATCAGACAATCTTACCGCCCCAAAGCCAGTCAAGGAAAAGGTTCCAGGGAAGTAATGTGATTCCATCATTCGTTGTTCTTGAGATACTGTCCCTAGAGACTACGATGTACTTCTTGAATATTCCTTCTTCCTTCAATGCCCTGAGTCCTCTGAGATCCTTCTTTTCATTCACAAGCTTAGTTGTCTTTGCTTCAATGGCAACTTCATCACCGATTACGAAGTCCACTTCAAATGAAGACTGACGTGTACGCCAGTATGAGAGCTTCTCCTTCCGCCTGTTGTAGTCGAGGTATGCTGATAGTTCCTCAGCAATGTATGTTTCAAACAGCTTGCCATACTCAGTCTGCGTATCGACAATATCACCAAGTCCGAGAAGAAAGCGAACAAGACCTACATCGAAATAGTAGAAGCGCTCAGTTTCCACAGCTTTTCTTTTCTTCGTCTTCGTATATGGAGGGACGGAAAAGTCAATCATGGTGTCATAGAGAATACCGTACCACTCTGTTATGGAACCTCTGCTCATCATCACATCACATGCAATATTGGAGTAGTTGATCTCCTCAGCATTAGTAAGAGCTGCGACTTCAAGAAAACGCTCGAATTTCGGAAGCTGCCTTACAAGACTTTCTCCTGCTATCTCTTGCTGAAGGTAGACATTGATGTAATCATCAAGAATATCATCAGGAGCATCGGAAAGGAACACGGAGGGAAGCAATCCATACTTCAGGATTCTATCTAATGTTGGATTGAACTCTCTGATCTCCGGCCATACTAATGGGTGGAGATTCATCTTTCGAGCTCTTCCTCCAAGAAGATTCACGCTCTGTTCCTTTAGCCGTCTTTCACTTGAACACGTCAGAAGAAATCTGATGTCAGTCTCTTCAATCAGGAGATGAACCTCATCCAGAAGCTCAGGAACTTTCTGGATCTCATCTATGATTACAAGCCCATCATTGATCCCTCTTGTCTCAATCTCATCACGCAGCACTACAGGATCTGCCTGACACCTTCTTCTTATCCTTGCGTTTATAAGTGACCATGAAAGCTTCACATCATCCTGAATCTGATTTGCTATCAAAGAGCTTTTCCCCGTCTGCCTTGGGCCGACAAGAAAAAGTGATTTACTTTTGAGTTCAGACTGAATGTCTATGATGCGCTGTATGTACTTCTCCATATGTTACCCCTACTGACATTAATATTACTATTTATGCTATTTCTACTAGCAATTTTTATAGAAAACTGTCAGCAGGATTAGCCGTATGAGGCTGAACACGTCATGATAGAGAACAAAATCCATACTCATTGATTTCATAGTTACAAATAAGCTGCATTACTTTGTTTATAAAAATTCTATTCCTCTTCATCAATGCGCTCAATCTTGAAAATGACAGGGCTGGTTCCGTCGTTGCAACATATAATCATTGTATTCTCTTCTTTCATCCAGCTATTCATGATTGATCCGCCTTCGATGGCTGCATAGATGTAACGGGAAATCGCCTCCCAGACTTCCGAGCAGAAGGGCATATTCAGGCAACCTCTAACCTTGTCCGCATTGCCAGAGGTCTTCACAAGCGTATTAATTCCCATATGCTAGAAATCATCACACTCGGCATCACGGCAGAAGATGAATTCATCTCTCATCCGGATCCTTGCAATACTTCCCCTGAAGTTCTGGATATAGAGCTTCTTATCAAGAACGGTCACTTTGACCTTGTGCTTCGTTTTCCCATTTTTCTGTCAATTGATAATCTCGTTATTCCAGAGTCTATCCAGAAACACCTTCCATGGAATAATCCTGATGCCATCGTCTGTTGTCCGCTCAAATAGCTCACGGCATACGATTATATAGTCCTTCACTGCATTCTCATCCATAAAAGCCCTCAGTCCTTTGAGTTCCTTATTAGTGATGTTCTTTGATGTCTTCACTTCAATGGCAACCTTGTTCTCGATTACGAAGTCAACCTCATAACCCTCACGTGTACGCCAGAAGTAAAGCTCATCATCTGTCATGTTGTAGTCGATATAAGCCTTCAGCTCCATGAAGATATAGTTCTCGAACATCTTTCCATACTCTGTCATTGTCTCGGTTGGAACAGGCATCCTGGCTGCGGCTCTCGCAACTCCTACGTCGAAGAAATAGAACTTCGATGTATTCACGGAAATCCTCTTTGATCCCTTCCTGTATGGCCTGAGATAGTAGCCAATGAAGGTGTCTACAAGAATCTGATACCACTCCTTAATCGTATCTGCGGACATTCCGATATCTCTGGACACATTCGAGAAGTTCATAAGCTCAGTATTCTCACTAGCGGCAAAGGTGAGAAAATTGCTGAAGGCTCCAAGATCACGTCTTTCCCCTTCTGCTGCGATTTCGTTATCGAGATAGCCTCTGACATAGTTCCTGAGCTGAGTCTGATACGATTTGGCCATGAATGCCTTTGGAAGCATTCCTGTTGCAAATATGGAATCAAGATCTGGATTTCTGTCCTTTATCTCCTTCCATACAAGAGGGTGCATGGATACTATTCCGGCTCTTCCTCCAAGGAGATTGCTGCCGCTCTTCTTCAGTTTCCTTGCACTGGATCCTGTGAGGAGGAACTGGATATCACTATGGGTCATGATATGCTGGATATCGAGAAGCACTGGAGGGAAGAGCTGCACTTCATCGACGATGACAAAGCCTTCAGTCTTTCCATTCAGCATCGATCTCAGAAGTACGGGGTTTCGACGGAAAGCATCGAGAGTGTCTCCATCAAGGAAAGTAATTGAGAGGATGGCTTTCTTCTGTAGCTCGTTCTCTATATATGATGTCTTTCCTGTCATCCTCGGGCCGAAAAGGAAGAGAGAGTTTTCTTCAAGCAAATCTTCAATCTCAAGTGCTCGTCTGATGTATTCCATATTGCCACCTCTAATCGGAATTATATCTGAAAATTCCGAGTAAGACTAGGAATTTGATAGAAATTTATAGAAGAGCAACAGGAAAAATCAAGGCCACTGGCTCAAGAAATTGCATCATATCTGAGAAAAGCATGAATCCAAGCTTGAACTTTAAAAACTTACAAAAGTAAAACTGCAAATCTTTATTATTAAATCAATTGTTATCAAGGCAGAGATGATCTTCCCGGCTATCTTGACCTGTTTTCATACATACACAATCCTCCCCAGGACAAATATGAAAAGGTCGAAAACCTCATAAAACTGATTCTTGAAAACCCAAATTCGCTGAAATATAGGGACTAAACCGCAAATGAACGCTTCAAATGCGGTTTTTTAGCAACGCTGTGCAGATAAGAGTTTAAATCAAAAAATCAAAGTTGCACTTTGAGTTTTTTAAGAAATATTAAAGTATCACTTTGAAATTTTATGAACATTTAAAATCAAAACAAGGCGTTAAAACTAAACCAAAAGGTTCATTTTGTTATCGTTACATTGCAAAAGCTCATTATATTTTCATTTCAATCTTTACTTTCAGGAATTATCTGCTGGATTTTATATTATTTAAGATTCTGCAAATTGGGGATATAATCAGAAAGGCCTTTTACTTTCTCTTCTTTTCAGGGAAAGTAGTAATGCATTATACGGAGGAATTTATGAAGACATTTGCAATCGCAGGCTGTGGACATCTTGGAAAGATTGTACAGACGGCATATATAAAAGGTCTTTTGAAAGACTACAGGCTCATAGCCACATACTCTTTGAGAACCGAAGATGCTGAATCCCTTGCAAAAGGAACAGAAGCAGCTGCAGTTTCATCAATTGATGAAGTCATCAGCCTCAAACCAGACTTCATCATCGAAACCGCTGCCATAGCTCTCTTGAAAGAATTCGCCGTCAAGGCATTAGATAAAGGAATCAGCATCATACCGCTCTCCATTGGAGCTTTTGCTGATAGCATCTTCAAGTCAGAAGCCCTGGCTGCAGCAGAGAAAAGCGGTGCAAGAATATATATACCATCCGGTGCTGTCGGAGGATTCGATGTACTGAGAACGATTGCACTAATGGCAGAGGTGAATAAATGGGATATCAAGGCAGGAATACATACTCATAAAGGGCCGAATTCTCTGAAAAACACACCTCTGTATTCTGACAATCTGCAAAATGAGGAGAAATCCGTATTCGCCGGTTCAACGACAGAGGCTATTGCCCTGCTTCCCACAAAGGTAAATGTAGCTGTTGCATCTGCACTGGCAACAATAGGACCTGACAATGCAAGAGCTGAAATCACAAGCGTTCCGGAATTCATTGGTGATGATCATTGCATAACCGTCGAAACTGAAGGACTCAAAGCTGTTGTTGATATCTACTCCGCCAATAGCGACATCGCAGCATGGTCAGTTGTAGCATTGATGAGAAATCTTTCATCCTCAATGGTATTTTTCTAGGAGTCCGAGATGAAGAAATTCAGAAAACTCGTCGAAGTAGGTCCAATTGGCTTACAGCCATGGGCCGAGGAAAAACTCAGTGAATATGCTTCTGAGATTATCCGCTTTGACACTCTTCCAGAGAACGAAGATGAGCTTATTGCCAGAATCGGAGATGCCGATGCAATTCTTGTAAGAACATTGCCGCTTGTTCCCGCTTCTGTTCTCTCTGCGTGCAAAAATCTCAGATATGTCGGCATGTGCTGCTCGTTATACTCAAAGGAAAGCGCCAATGTTGATATCGCATATGCAGAAAGCCATGGCATTACAGTCTATGGAATCAGAGATTATGGAGACAAGGGTGTTACAGAATTCGTTGTCTATGCGCTAGTGAGAATCCTCCATGGTTACGACTGGCCGATGTGGAGGAAAAGGCCCAAAGAGATCACTGATCTCAGAATCGGTTTCGTAGGCTTCGGCACCAGCGGGCAAATGACTGCAAGACTTCTGAAGGCAATGGGAGCTGAGATAAGCTACTATGCACGCTCTGTGAAAGAAGATTGTGAAAAAGAAGGAATGCACTACAAGAATCTGCACGCTCTTCTCGAAGAATCTGAGGTTGTAATCACATGCCTTAACAAAGGAGTGATTCTGCTCAATGAAGATGAATTCAGACACCTTGGCAATGGAAAGATAATGATAAACACATCAATCGGCCCTGCTGCAGATATGAATGTATTGAAGAACTGGATACTCAATGACAGCAATATCTTCATCTCTGATACTGCAGGCGGTGTCGGTGATATCTATCAGGAAGTCAAGAACAGAAAGAATGTGCTCTGTCCGGATGCCTCTGCAGGAATGACAGAAGAAGCATACAATCTCATGAGCAGAAAAGTTCTGGACAACATAGAGAAAGCACTGTCGGATTAACCTCTCTTATGCAGAGGGAGAATACTCTCCCTTTGCATTACTGGACGGTTGCAGTCAGTCCCTCTGATTGACCTCTTATCATTGCATACGGTATATTTCATTTATTGAAACGAACTATGAGGTGAGGATGGCTGGATCTGATATAATCACAAGAATCAAAGATTGCTATCCCACGCAGAGCAAAAAAAGAAAGCAGATCTCTGATTACATCCTCGCAAATGTATCAGCATGCTGTTTCTACTCCCTCAAAAAACTTGCTACGACAATCAACATAAGCGAAGTTACACTGCTAAGCTATTGTCGGAGCCTCGGTTTTTCAAGTTTCACAGATTTCAGAGAAGCATTGAGAAAATATACAGTCTTCTGGAATCAGCCAAATGAAAGGTGGCAATTTGAAAGCTACGAAGAAAAAAAAGCTGCAGACCGTATCGTAGAGGCAGAGAAAGCCAGCCTTTCATACATCACTGAATCGGATCAGAAAGAAGCAATTGCAAAAGCTGTTGAGATGATTCTTTCCTCTGAGCGTATTTTCGTCGCAGCTCACGGAGTAAGCCATGTCTCTGCTGATTACTGTACTCGCCGCCTGATATCAATCGGTATGAATACAATCATGCTCGATCTAAGCGACCCTCATATGCTTTCGAGCCAGCTGTCGCAGATCAGTGCAGATAAAAGCCTTCTGATTGCGATTGCTATCACGCCCCACGGGGAATCAACAGTAAAGACAGTATCACTCTGCAAAGAAGAAGGGATTCCTGTAATTGCCATTACAGACAATCCGGAATCCAGCATCGCATCCGAGGCAACCTGTTCCCTGACAGCACCGGCAAGCATCCTCGGAGTGACAAATTCAATTCTTCCTTCTATTTCGATAATCGAGATACTTTCAATACTCGCATCAATCAAGGCAAAGAACAAATCATCAGAAAGCGGAAAACGCTACAGGAAAATGCTGGAACTCATCAGCCATTGACCTCATAGAGCATTCAGGACAGAAGCAAGATATTTCATCTCATCATCCCCATATCTCTGATCAAGCTGTATGGAGCAGACATGATCATAGATATATGCGGCACCGGGATAGAGTTCATCAAAACCTTCTGTTTTTTCAGAAGCAGGGATTCTGGGCCAATACACAGTGCTTGAAATCCCCTTTTCCATCAGAGCACGCTGAAAATTCTCACGGTTATCTGCATAGACGGTGAAATGGCTTGGGACATCACACTCTTCAAGGACATCAAATACAACCTTGTAATTCCGCGGAGTCCTGAGATGTGAAAGCACTGTCATATAATTGTGACGGCGTCTCTCTCTCATTCTCTCGAAATCGAAGGTCCTGATGATGCGTTCCGACAGCTCATCACCGGCATAGGCATCGAACATTTTCCTGAGTCTGAGTTCCGTTGTCCAGAAAACTTCGGAAGCCTTCTCATCATGACTCTCATCGCCTGTCCTGAGAGCCTCGGCCCGCTCCGCGTATGAAGCGTATCTGCCTTTGAGATGCTCTTCATCAGGTGGAAGCGGAACAACACTGAACTCACCATTTCTTTTAGCAGCAACGCCTCCAGCAGCAATTCCCATCCACTTTCTGAGGCTTCCTGCCACATAGTCAGCATCAGGATCTGCAAAGTACGGGCTATGTGTCGTATCCTGAACAACTTTAATTCCATGCTTGTGACACACATCAGGAAAAGATCCATCATATCTGATGAACCCAAAGTATCCGCACAAACCCATAACAGAAACTCCTTCCAGATCACGCTCGCGGAATACAGGCTTCATATCCTCTGGATCTATGTCATAGAATCTCAGCGAGTACCCAGCCTTCTCATATGGAGCAAGAACAGTCTCACAGGTATATGATGGAACATAAGCCATTTTTCCGGCAGCAGTATCCCCAATGTCCTTAAGGCAGGCATAAAGTGCACAGCGTCCTGACATGAAAAGCTTTACATCTCCTCTAAGAGATTCAAGATATCCGTTATCACAGCTTGCTGGCCTCTCCAGCGGGAACATTCCTCCGATGACTTTCATCAGAAACATCCTATTGTCTCTCTATCGAGACGGCGTATGACAGCAAGCGCGAGTCTGAGTCCATTAACAAAATCAGAAACAGCAGATATGCCATAGTGTGTATGGGCATAACGCACAGGAATTCCTATTACAATGGCAGGAACACCTGTACCTGTAAGATTGATAACCGATCCATTTGTCGAACCACCAGTCCTGACAGCTTCCTGAACAGGAATTCCCTCCTCCATTGCTATATCGAGAGCAAATCGCTGGAAGCGTGGATTAGTAATCATTCTTGCATCAATATGACGGAGCATCGGACCTCTGCCGATTGCTGTCTGCACCTGATATCCAGGAACAACAGTATCATCGGCAGGACATCCCTCGAAGACAATTGCGCAATCTGGTCTTACAGTCTGGGCTGTAACTGTTGCACCTCTCACACCGACTTCCTCCTGGGAAGCAAAGGCACCAGTAAGTCGCACGTTGAGCTTCTCACCTTTGAGTTCTGACAGAACAGAAAGAACCTCTGCACAGCCCATTCTGTTATCGAAAGCTTTACCGAATATCCTGTCATGCTTCTCATCCCAGAACGAAATTACATCCGGAACAACAGGAGCAGCTATTCTGATACCATAAACATCCCTTACTTCTTCTGCAGATGTGGCACCGATATCAATGACAAGCGAAGATATCTCCAGCGGTGCTTTTCTCTCAGCTTCAGACATATAGTGTGGTGGTTTTGAAGCTACAACACCTGGAATATACGCACCTGAAGCTGTCTGTACTCTGACCATATGAGCAGGAATATTTGTGACAACCCACCCTCCGACAGGCATGAACTCAAGCATCCCGTCAGGGCGGATGGCACGTATCATGAAACCGACTTCATCTGAATGACAATCGAGCTGGACAAGAGGAAGAGATGAATCCCTTCCATCCTCTATATAGTAATTAAGAAGCGAATCCCTGTGTCTTTTTCCAAGCCCCTCAGACTCATTGCAAAGTACCTGAAGGACCTCATCCTCAAAACCTGATACGCCATTGGCGTTGCTCAGACGAGAGATAAGGGATGCGTATTCTTTAGTTTCTTTCATTTTAAGTTCCTTTATTGCAAGAAGATGTGATGGGAAACCACCACATCTTTTATGTCATAGCTTTACCTTACTGAATTCATCGATGAATGAGACCATATAATCTGCGAAAGCCTGCAGCATTTCGTCTCCCCATTCCTTTGTCGCATACTTCGGATGGTCAGGACCGATCCATCCATTATCCGTGACATGATCGGTGAGGCGTGGAATTGTCACGTTCACACCCTTGAATTCAACACTATTGAATCCACTGGCTTTGATTGCCGGTGATACATCCTTCATCTCCAAAGGATCATCGACATATTTCTTATCTACAAGATCTGGATTGACAGCAAGAACACCAGCAGTCTCCTCACCGCCTCCATGGCCGCCCTTCCATGCCGGATTAAGTTCCCAGACATTAAGCCACCAATTCAGGAGAGCCATCATGCATCCCTCACTATCCAGCTCATAGCCGATTCTCTCAAGAGCCTTGATATTCCCACCATGACCATTGAGAATCACGAACTTCTTTGCTCCGTGACGTTTGAGATTCCAGATAATCGTTTTCATAAGCTGATAAAGCAGATCTGTGCCAAGATTGACAGTACCAGGGAATGGATAAAGACTCTCGCAGGCACCATAAGGCATCGTAGGAGCGATGAGGATATCATCGTTCTGCTTTCTGACAAGTTCAATGATTTTATCTGGAATAAGGGTATCAGTTCCCAGAGGCATATGCTTTCCATGGCATTCGATGCTTCCGATAGGGATGATAACCATATCGTTGTGCTTGAAATACTCCTCTGCTTTCACCCATGTGATTTCACTAAGCAGCATAATTCTCTCCTTGACTAACCGGCAGGTTAGCCCTGCCGGATATTATTTAAAGTTAAAATTATCTTGAACCCTTTACACGTACATTCTGAAGCTCATGGTATCCAATAGGATCGAGGACAAAGTTCTCGACATTTTTACCTGCGCCAGCAGAGATATCTGTGTAAATGATGTTGGCATTATTTGCCAGATCCTTGAGATAAATTGACAGTTCCTTATATGCCTCACGTCTGACAGATTCATCTGCGTTGCCTCTGCCGATTTCCACGAGCCTGTCAACCTCAGGATCATTGACGAATGTTCTGTTTCCGGCTGCACCCTGCTGAGAGGAGTGCTCAAGAGAGTAATATGAATAGTCGGCATCTTTTGTGGATGTGACCCATCCGAAGTAAGCCATGTCATGCTCTCCGGATGTTGTGCGGCTGATGAATGTACCGAACTCCATAACCTCAAGGCGGCAATCAATTCCGACTTCGCTGAGCATGGACTGAAGAACCTGGCAGACCTCTACTCTTTCCTGATTGTTGTTCACCCAGATTGTGCAAGAGAATCCATCCGGATAACCAGCTTCAGCAAGAAGCTGCTTGGAAAGCTCTGGATCATACTCATCAACACCACAGCCGTAATATCCGAATACGGCAGGTGCGACAATGTCATCTGCAGCCTGGCCATCACCCATATAAAGCGTATCGACGATAAGCTGCCTATCAATTGCATGGCTTACAGCCTGACGGACAAGCTTGTTGTCAAACGGAGCCTTATTCATATTCATCGAAAGATAATAGCAGGTAAGAGATGGTGCAGAGATAAGTACAAGGTCATCGTTTTCACGGATTCTCTGCTTATCAGCTGTAAGAGGATCATAGCAGAGATCGACCTCGCCCGTTTCAAGAGCAATTGTCCTCTGGGCAGCTTCTGGAACAACGCGGAACTCAAGATACTTTGTCTGAGGAGCTCCTGCATAATACTCGTCATTAGCAACAAGCTTTGTGCTGTCATTCTGTGACCATGACTCAAACTTATAAGGACCAGAACCTACCGGAGCGGTTCTGAGGATATCCTCATTTGCTGATGTATAATCCTGAGGAACTATTGCAGCAAAAGGTACAGCAAGGTTCCTGAGCGCAGGAGCATACGGAGCATCGAGCTTTACAAGAACTGTGTAATCATCCTCTACGATGACTTCATCAATGAAGTCAACAATGTAAGAGACCGCAGCACTGGCGATAGCACGATCGAGAGAATACTTGACATCAGCAGCTGTCAGATCCTCGCCATTGTGGAACTTGATTCCCTCTCTGATGTGGAATCTGTACTCTGTATCAGAGACAATCTCCCAGCTTTCAGCAATCTGCGGGACAACCTCATCTGTAACTGGATCAACGCTGACGAGTGTATCGTAGATGTGGTTCGTGACCGCAACTGCCGGAGTCTCCTTGCCGATATGAGGATCGAAGGATGTCACATCAGCTCCGATAGCGATAGCGATTGTATCCTTGTATCCGGATTCATCGACAGATCCCGACTCACCGCCTCCCATTGCGAAAACGGCTGGGACGAGAGCTACGAGTACAAGCAGAATAGCAAGTGCTCTTTTCATATAAAACCTCCTGGGTTGGTTTCTAATCGAGGACGCATGCGACAAAGTGGCCCGGCTCGACTTCACGAAGCGGGATATCACCTTGTCTGCATCTGTCAGTCGCATAGCGGCAACGAGCTGCGAAGCGACATCCTGCAGGCGGATCTATCGGACTGGAGATTTCTCCTTCAAGGAGAATCCTGTCCGCATGGAAATCAGGATCCGGTACGGGAATCGCAGAAAGCAGTGCCTTCGTATATGGGTGTCTTGGATTACGGAAAAGGTCAGCAGTACTGCACTTTTCAACCATTTTCCCGAGATACATGACCATAATCTCATTTGAAAGATGCTTCACGACAGAGAGATCATGAGTGATGAAGAGATAAGAGAATCCGAATGAATCCTGCAGATCCTGCATCAAGTTAAGAATCTGAGCCTGTATTGAAACATCAAGAGCCGATACAGGTTCATCACAGACTATGAATTCGGGATTGAGGGCAAGAACACGTGCAATTCCTATTCGCTGCCTTCTTCCCCCATCAAGCTCATGAGGATAACTGTTCACAAGTCTTTCAGAAAGCCCTACAAGATCCATCAGTTCGTGAACGCGTTTCCGCAGACCTTCTTTGTCTCTTCTGGAGAACAGTCCCTGTATAAGAAGGCTTTCCTCAATAGTCTGGGAGACGGTCATTCTTGGATTGAGGGATGCGAAAGGATCCTGGAATATGATCTGCATATCTCTTCTCAATTCCTTCATCCGCTTTTTATCAGCATCCGTAATATCCTCTCCACGGAAGAAAATCTTTCCCCCAGTAGGTTCATGGAGGCGGATTATAGTGCGGCCAAGAGTCGATTTGCCACATCCAGACTCACCTACAACTCCAAGTGTCTCTCCTTTGGCAAGAGAGAAGGAAACATCATCCACTGCATGCAGCATACCGGAGTGTGTTGAAAAATATTTCTTAAGGTTCTCCACCCTGAGAAGTTCTTCCTTTGCCATTACTGTCCCTCCTTTCCAGAGATGTCTTTGATACATCTGACAAGATGGCCATTACCCCTGTCAGTAAGTTCTGGAACAGCCTCAGAACATGCAGAGGAGGCATAGTTGCATCTTGGGGCAAAGGGACATCCAGACGGCAGATTCGTCGGATCAGGCATAAGACCTTTAATTGGTTTAAGCCGTTTTGTGTCCCTTGTAAGCGATGGAATAGAATCAAGAAGTCCGACAGTGTACGGATGCTTCGGGTTCTTGTAGATATCGCGAAGATTGCCAGTTTCTACAATACGGCCAGCATAGATGATGGCTACACGGTCACAGGTCTGGGCGACAACACCAAGATCATGGGAGATGAGAATCATAGCAGTATTCATCTCCGTCTTCAGCTTGTTGATCATATCCAGGACCTGCGCCTGGATCGTCACATCGAGAGCTGTTGTCGGTTCATCTGCAAGAAGAAGCTTCGGATTGCATGCAAGGGCAATAGCAATGATGACACGCTGCTTCATGCCTCCGGAGAACTGATGAGGATATTCATCGATTCTGTCAGCGGAAATCCCGACCCTCTTAAGCATCGCAATTGCTCTTTCCCTGATTTCTTCCTTGCTGAGACTATTGTTGTGAACCGCAATAACCTCCTCAATCTGCTCCCCGACAGTCATGACAGGATTAAGGCTGGTCATAGGATCCTGGAACACCATCGAGATGGCATTTCCACGGACCTGATGAAGGTCATGATCCGACATAGCCAGAACATTCTTTCCTTCGAAATAGACCTTGCCATTGACAATCTTTCCTGGAGGAGTCTGGATAAGACGCAGAATACCTTTTGCCAGTGTTGTCTTTCCTGCCCCTGTCTCTCCTACAAGACCAAGTGTCTCTCCCTCATTCACATGAAGTGATACACCATTGAGCGCATAGACAATACCGTCATCGGTTTCGTATCTGATTTCCAGATCCTCTATTTTAAGCAGTTCTTTCCCATTCATAATTCACCTCAGTTCTTGAGTCTCGGATCGAGTGCATCTCTGAGACCATCACCGAGGACGTTCAGAGAAAGAATCGTAAGCATGATCATGAGACCGGGGATGACAGTGATATGCCAGCCATCACGGATGTAGGATCTCGCATTCGATAGCATCGACCCCCATTCCGGCGTAGGCGGCTGAATACCCAGACCAAGGAATGAAAGACCTGCGATTGAGAGGATTGCGCCAGCAACACCGAGAGAAGCCTGTACGATCAGGGGTGCAAGACAGTTCGGAATGATATATTTTCCGATAATTCTTGCGTCACTGGCTCCAAGAGCTTTCGCAGCCTCTATATACTCCTGATCCTTGACCGTAAGCACAGAAGCCCTTACGGTTCTCGCAAATGTCGGAACATAGCTTATTGCAATAGCAAGAAGAAGATTTGTCAGGCTTGTTCCAAACGCAGCGACGATAGCCAAGGCAAGAAGCATTGACGGAATTGCCAGGAAGATATCCATGATTCTCATGATCACGTTATCAACGACCTTGCCATAGAATCCTGCGATTGCGCCAAGAAGGCTTCCGATGACAACAGAAATACCAATAGCAACGGTACCCATGAAAAGTGAATATCTGATTGCCCAGATAACACGCAGGAAGATATCACGGCCGAACTCATCAAGCCCGAATATATGCTCCTTTGACGGTCCCTGAAGACGAAGACGTAGATTCTGCTTGACAACATGCTCCGTATAAAACGCATTATGCGTTATCAAATCGACAGCAATTGTAAAGATGGCAAGCACGACAAGAAGAAGTACGAAGCCAAGCCCTGCCATAGCAAGTTTGTTCTTTCTCAGCCTTCTCCAGGCTTCTACCCACAGTGAGCGCTGCTTGTTTTTCTCATTTGCTCTGCTTTTCATGCTACCACCACCCTTCTCTTTTTGAATCCAGCCTTGCTATACAGACTCTTGATTCTCGGATCAATGAAGGCATAGACAATATCGACAGCCAGATTGACAAATGAGAACATGATTGTCATGAAAAGCACACTTCCAAGAACCATTGGGATGTCCTTACTGTTCAGTGAGTCAACCATGAGCCTTCCCAGTCCCGGCCAGGAGAATACAGTCTCTGTCAGCATAGCACCACCAAGAAGAGTGCCAAACTGAAGTCCTACTGCTGTAACGATAGGAATAAGAGCATTGCGGAACATATGACGCTTTGTGATTACTTTCTCATCCAATCCCTTTGCCCTTGCAGTAGAGATATAATCCTGTCTGATGACTTCAAGCATCGAAGACCTTGTCATTCTGACGACAGTAGCTGCAGACCCTGTCCCCAGCGTGATTGCAGGCAGAACAAGGCTCCGCAATAACGGAACAAAGCCCGACCCCATACCTTGCGAAGGAAACCATCCCAGCTTGAGAGCAAAAAGAAGCGAAAGCAGAAGGCCAAGCCAGAAATTAGGCATGGACACACCCAGCAATGACAGTACCATGGAGGTATTGTCCAGAGCTGAATACTGCTTGCGTGCTGATATAATTCCAACGGGGATTCCGATCACAAGGGCGACAAGTATACCTGCAACAGCAAGTACTGCTGTATTAGGGAACTTATCGAGAACCTGTGCTGCAACGCTTATTCCATTCTTATATGATTCACCGAAATCACCATGAAGCATATCAATGATGTATCTCACATAACGAATGAGAAGCGGATCGTTGAGCCCCAGCTCTTCTCTAAGCTGGGCAATGGCTTCGGGAGTGGCCTGGTCGCCTAAGATGATTGCCGCAGGATCTCCTGGAGTCATGTTCAGAATGAAGAACACCAGAAAGGTAACTCCAAGGAGAACAGGAATCATCATAAGCAGCCTTTTCAGAATGTATTTCCACATATAGCCTCCAAGTCATCAGTAAAAGGCACTTACTGTCTTGGCTTTGTTTTTATAGTGTTTTCTTTGATTATTCAAGCAAAATAAAGCGTTTAATTCAATATTTCTAAAATTAATATGCATTTTTCTGCATATTATTTGCATAAAACCAACAATCTAATATACCAATATAATTAATCTGCAATTTACGGAGAAATATTGAAATTACCAGAGGCTGTTCTTTGCTTTGATGCAAAAACCCCAGTCACAAGGACTGAGGCCGAAAACATATAATAGCAGAAAGACTGAAATACTCAGGAAAGAACTATATGCATCTTCTCTTTTATAGCTTTAAGATTCTCATTGCCGATTTTATTGGCTTTATCCGTTCCTGAATGGATGATATCCCTTACCTCATCGATATGCTCTTCATAGTAATGGCGCTTCTCTCTTATCGGGGAGAGCAGCTCATTCATCTTCTTCATGAGAAGCTTCTTGCAGGCTACACAGCCTATTTCCGCATTCTTGCACATCGAGCAGACATTGCCAGATTCTTCCGCATTGAAAGCTTTATGATATGTATAAACAGTACAGACATCCGGATTTCCGGGGATCTTCACGCTGATTCTGTTCGTGTCAGTGACAGCATTCCTGATCTTCTCATTCAAGACATCTTCGCTGTCAGAGAGATAAACAGCATTTCCCATGCTCTTGCCCATCTTTGCATTGCCATCAAGGCCTGGAAGGCGGGAAACTGACGAAAGCTTATATTCAGGCTCTGTGATTGAAGTACCATAGAGATCGTTGAATTTTCTTACAATCTTTCTGGACAGCTCGATATGAGGAATCTGATCCTCCCCTACTGGTACAAGATCGGCATTGCAGAATGTGATATCGGCAGTCTGAGAGACAGGATAGCCCAGAAAGCCATATGTCAGCTCTTTGTAACCATAATTCTTGGCTTCTGTCTTGATTGTCGGATTATGTCCCAGCTGATTGACAGTAACAATCATCGAATAGAAAATCGTCAGCTCGGCAATAGCAGGAATCATTGACTGCTGCACGAATGTGACTTTCTCAGGGTCAAGTCCCACAGAGAGATTATCCATTGCTACATCATAAATAGAATTATTGATCAGCTCAGGCTTGTTGAAGTGTGTTGTAAGAGCCTGTACATCAGCAAGCAATATGAATTCTTCATAATCATTCTGCAGACTTACACGGGAAAGCAGTGACCCCGCATAATGTCCCAGATGAAGCTTTCCTGTCGTTCTGTCACCTGTAAGTATTCTTTTCATTTTTCAGTCCTTGTTTTTACTGCAGTTGCTGCAAGCAGAGCTTCTATGGTCTGTGCAGTAATAGCCTGTACCATGGTAGACCACAGCAGGAGCTTCTGAGAAGACCCTTTCTGCCGGGCTGTTGCAATCCGGGCAGGTATCATGATCAGCATCATCGGAAAAACCTTTGATCACCTCATAGTCCTTCCCGCATTTTGTGCATTTATATTCATATAGAGGCATTTTCAAACTCCTTCGTGAGAAGCATTCTCACTTCATCATAACTGACAGAGTAACCGGAGATTCTCAGAAGAGAACCATCATATGTGAAGATACCTGAAAGAGCACGAACGTCAAGCTTTCCACCCTCTCTTCTGATTTTCTGTACAAGAAGATTACGAAGCAGAGTACAAAGAGTTCTGGCACCATCCTCATCGTGCATCTGAATCTCTCCAGATAAAGAAAAAGAGGAATCCGCGTCGTCAAGGAAGAGCAGTACGCTCTTTATCTTCTGCAGTGTCTCCTGTGGTATATCAACACCAGGCACCATGATATTCTCAGGATTCGCCACATACAAAGCAGCAAGGGATGATTCCATCGCATTCCAGAGATGGAGAGGGATATAAGCATTGCCGCTTCCCTTAAGTCTGTCATATTCAGCTTTGTAATTCTCTGTCGTGAACAGTACGATGCCATCGCTGAGAGAACCAGTCTTCAAAGCCATCTTCCTGTTCTCATAATACCTAGGCGATTCACCTGCCCTGACAAATCCAGGATCCCAGATCAGAACAGTTCCCACTTCAGTCGAAGAAAGAAGACCATTAGCAATACCTGTGATTCCAAAAGCACCCTCTCCAGAAGATTTAAGCGAAAGAGAGATTCTATCAACCCGCTTAACAATATCGCTCTGAGGAAGAAGAGCGGCAGCACCGCATTCTTCCGCCTCAGCAACATTAAGCGTGACAACGATATCACCGCTTTCTCCTAAATATCTTGCCCTCTCCGTATCAAAGCGTTCTGTGTATACGCATGATACGAAGAGTACAATGACAGCAAAGAGAATCAGTGCTTTTCTCTTCACGCTTTCACGACCTTCACGGTAACTTTGCTTTCACCGATCTCTGTCTCATCACCATCATTCTCTGCAAAAGTGAGGGTATCAGCGAGAGTCTCTTCACTGATGTATGAAGAGAACTCATTTACAGCTCTTTCGACATCACTTCCACCGAAGACAGTAAGATGAATATGGTCAGCAACTTCAAAATCTTTCTCTTTTCTCTCCGTCTGAACGAAACGGACAAGATCACGAGCAATACCCTCAAGAAGCAGGGCATCGGTAATCTCCGTATCATATCCGACAGTGATAGCCCCTTCATTGAGGACCTTCACATGCTCTTTCTCAGTTCTCTGAACAACAAGATCCCCATCTGTAAGTGCAATCTCACCAGCGGAATACTTCATGTTAAGAGCGTTTCCATCGAGGATGGAAGCAATATCATCGGAAGAGAGTGTCTGGATCTGAGCAGCGACTTCCTTCATATTCTTGCCAAGCCTGGAACCAAGAACCTTGAAGTTGGCTTTTGCAGAGTATGAGACAATCCTGGATTCATCACCGCGGATAGTCACTTTCTTGACATTGAGCTCTTCGGCGATGATTGCCGAATAATCCTCAAGAATCTTCCTGTCTTCTTTGCTGCGGTCTGCGATGAGGAATTCAGAAAGAGGCTGTCTGATCTTGATATTCGATGAAGAACGGAGAGCACGGCCCATGGCTATGGTCTTCATAGTCAGGCTCATCTCCTTCTCCAGCTTTTCATCCCTCTCTCTTTCCTTGTATTCAGGATAATCGCAGAGATGGACAGATTCAGGCATTCCGTCTGTTCTGAGATTGAGGTAGATGGAGTCTGTAATGAATGGGATGAATGGAGCCGCTGTCTTCACGAATGTCAGAAGAACACGATAAAGCGTATCATATGCTTCTTTCTTGTCACCATCATTCTCTGACTTCCAGAATCTTCTTCTCGATCTTCTGATATACCAGTTATTGAGATCATCGATAAAAGCTGTAAGAGAAGAACAGGCACCCTGAATGTCATAATTATCCATAGCTTCTGTCACAGTCTTAACTAGTCTGTTCAGATCGGAAATAATCCATCTGTCAAGTGAATTCGAAAGCTTCTCGAAAGGTGTCTCCGATGGTTCATATCCATCAATGTTGGCGTATGTGACAAAGAATGAATATGCATTCCAGAGAGGAATCATGAGACTCTTGAGAATATCTTTCACGAGCTCATCAGAGAACTTGAGATCGTCTGCTTTTACCAGCGTTGAGTCAATCAGGGCAAAGCGGAGCGCATCTGCACCATACTTATTGATAATCTCCATCGGATCGGTAAAGTTGCGTTCGCTCTTGCTCATCTTCCGGCCATCTGCAGCAAGCACGATGCCTGAAACTATACAGTTCCAGAATGCAGGCTTACCAAAGAGAGCTGCAGCAAGGATTGTAAGCGAATAGAACCAGCCACGTGTCTGGTCAAGACCTTCGTTGATAAAATCCGCAGGGAATATGGACTGGAATCTTTCCTTGTTCTCAAACGGATAATGTTCCTGTGCGTATGGCATTGAACCGGATTCAAACCAGCAGTCAAGGACATCAGGAATTCTCCTCATCGTGCCCTTTCCATCAGGAGATGGCCATGTCAGAGCATCAACATACTGCTTGTGAAGGTCTTCAACCTTATGTCCGCACTTTGCCTCAAGTTCAGCGATAGAACCTATCACTTCAACATAATCAGAGCCATCGCACTTCCAGACAGGAATAGGATTGCCCCAGAATCTGTTGCGGCTGATAGCCCAGTCACGTGCACCTTCAAGCCACTTGCCGAAACGTCCATATTTGATGTGATCGGGCACCCATTTGATCTGATCATTGCACTCAAGCATCGTCTTCTTGATCTTCTGGATATCGACAAACCAGCAGCTCATAGCACGATAAATCAGAGGCATGTGAGTACGATAGCAGAATGGATAGGAATGCAGATAATTCTCCTTCTTCACCAGACTGCCATGCTCCTTGAGCCATGCTATGACATCCTTATCCGCATCTTTGACGAACTTACCCTTGAAATCAGGCACTTCATCTGTGAAACGGCATTCTGCATCGATTGGGCAGACAACAGGAATGCCTGTACCCTTAAGCACATTATAGTCATCCTCACCGAAACCAGGAGCAGTATGTACAATACCGCAGCCATCCTCTGTCGTAACGTAATCACCACAGACGACGACAAAGGCTCCCTGCTTCTTCAGATCTGCAAAATAAGGGAAAAGCGGCTCGTATGTTCTGCCCTTGAGGTCACTGCCCTTCATGCGCTCAACAATCTTGCAGCCTTTGCCATCCTTGTAGTACTTACCGATAAGCTTCTCAGCAAGGTAATAGCAATCTCCGGATTCCTCATCAAGGACTTTGACATAATCAATATCCGGGCCGACTGCAAGAGCAAGGTTTGAAGGAAGTGTCCATGGTGTTGTTGTCCAGGCAAGGAAGTATGTCTTATCTTCACCGTCTACCTTGAAGCGGATTGTTACTGCAGGATCTGTGACATCCTTGTACCCTCCAAGGCTTACCTCCATATTGGAAAGCGGAGAAGCAAGCTGCGGAGAGTATGGCAGGATGTTATAGCCTTCATAAATCAGGCCTTTATCATAGAGCGTCTTGAATACCCACCAGACAGACTCCATATAATCCTTGTCCATTGTACGGTAGCCATGCTCGAAATCAACCCAGCGTCCCATTCTTCTGATAGTGGCTTTCCACTCATTTGTATATCTCAGAACGATTGAGCGGCAGGCATCATTGAACTTGGCAACACCATAATCCATGACCTGGAAATAACCTTTGATACCAAGAGTCTTCTCGACTTCGTTCTCAACTGGAAGCCCATGGCAGTCCCAACCGAATCTTCTGATGACTCTCTTTCCTTTCATTGCCTGATAACGAGGCACAGCGTCCTTAATCGTTCCTGGAACGAAATGACCGAAGTGAGGCAGTCCTGTTGCGAAAGGAGGACCATCATAGAAAACATATTCGTTGTCGGCTGGACGCTGACTTATTGATTTGCCGCAGATATCAGCATCATCCCAGAATTTCAGGATATCTTCTTCCATCTTAGGGAAATCGACTTTGTTGCTTACAGGTTTGAACATCTCTATTCTCCTACCGGCATAATATACAGAAAAGAGCCCATTCCATTCAAGCGAAAGAATCTGTTATGCTCTTTGTATGCGGATGAGAATCGCAAAAGATATAAAAGAGCTGAGCACGATATTCAATAAAGCAGGCTTTTCGCTCTATCTCGTCGGAGGTGCAGTACGAGACTGGATACTGGGAAAAGAGAACAGTGACTATGATTTCACAACCGATGCAGAGCCTCAGGAAATCAAGAAACTCTTCAGACGTACCATCGATACAGGAATAAAGCATGGTACAGTAACTGTTATTTTCCATTCCCAGCACTATGAAATCACGACATTCCGCACAGAAGGCGATTATCTCGACTCCCGTCATCCGGAGAGCGTCCAGTTCGTGAAATCGCTGGAAGAAGATCTCAAACGCCGTGATTTCACAATCAATGCATTCGCAGCCTCCCTTCCGGATGGAAAGATTCTCGATTACCACAATGGACTGAAGGATCTGAAGAAAGGAGTTATCAGAGCAATAGGAAACCCGGAAGAACGCTTTTCAGAAGACGCTCTGAGAATGATGAGAGCTGCCCGCTTCGCCTCCCAGCTTGATTTCAGAATCGAAGATACAACAGCTGATGCGATGAACAAGCTGCACAAGACAATCGGGAAAGTCAGCGCAGAGAGAATAAAAGAGGAATTATGGAAACTAATCGGGGGAAAGAACCCCAGATGCGGGCTAGAGGCACTCCGCACATCCGGAATAATGGATGAAATACTTCCCGAACTCGCCACGACATATAGCTTTGAGCAAGGTGGAATGCATCATGAAACACTCTACGAACATCTCCTTCTGGCTCTGGAATGCGCAAGAGATCACAATTATCCTATGGCAGTACGCCTGGCGGCCCTGTTCCATGATATAGGCAAAGTCGATACGCGCAAAAGCGGAGATGGAGAGCGTGAATGGACATTCTATGGTCATGACAGAGTCTCTGCAGAGCTGACTGATAGAATCTTCCGCCGCCTCAAGACATCCAACGAAGAGAGAGAAAACGTAACCCATCTGATCAGGGAACACATGTTCTCATATACGCCAGACTGGTCAGACAGTGCTGTCAGAAGATTCATAAACCGTATTGGAACAGATGACATCAATAATCTCTTTGCGCTTCGTGTATGCGATATGTACGCAACCATCGGCCACAAAGCAGTCCCTGACAATCTGCTGTCTTTCTCAGATCGTATCAACGCAGAACTCGAAAAAGATAATGCCCTTACACTGAAGGACCTTAAAATCGATGGCAAGAGACTGAAGGAACTAGGCATCAAGCCTGGCCCGGAAATGGGCAGGATACTCAATGCCTTGCTCGATGATGTAATAGAAGCACCATCTCTCAATAATGAAGAGTACTTAGAGAAAAAAGCCCTCAGCCTCGCTCAATGCCAAGAGCAATAAGTGCCATGCGCGCAGCAGCCTGCTCAGCCGCTTTCTTGTTTCTTCCCTCTCCAGGTCCAAATACCTTTGTGCCCATTTCCACGTTCACATGGAAAGTCTGGGCATGATCAGGGCCAGTCTGAGAGACTATCACATAGCGAGGCACCTTGCCGCGTCTCTTCTGAAGATACTCCTGCAGCTCTGTCTTATAATCCTTATAACTGAGCTTGTTCTCCAGCATCTTCTCCACCTGACCGGGAATGAAGGAGAGCACAAAACGACGAGCAGTCTCCAATCCCTGATCGAGGTACATGGCGGCAATGACAGCTTCCAGCGCATCTGCAAGAATAGCTTTCTTCATCGTTCCCTGCTGGCTCCGCTCTCCTCTCCCAACAAGAATGTACTTGTCGAAATGCAGAGATAGAGCAACCTCTGAAAGGCTTTCCTCGGAGACTACAACAGCTTTGATCTTCGAGAACTGACCTTCGTGGAAACGTGTGAACGATGAAAAGAGATACTCAGCAGTAATCATCCCCAGGACGCTATCGCCCAGAAATTCCAGCCGCTCATTGTTATCAACCTCGCCCTTGCATTCATTAGCATATGAAGTATGCGTAAAAGCAAGGTTCAAGAGCCTGTACTCATTAAAATGTATGCCTAGACTTTCCGTAAACGAAAAAAGCTCCCCTTTCCTTTCTTCAGAAATCACGGGAGCCTTCTCGAGATATTTGAGCAATTTACTTCAGTTCCTTAGCAAGGTAGCGTACAGCGTCCCCTACAGTCTCGAACTCATTTGCCATGTCATCGGAGATTGTAATGCCTGTCTCCTCTTCGATAGCATAGACAAGCTCATATGTATCAAGGCTATCTGCTCCGAGATCCTTGCGGAAATCAGCATCCATTGTGATCTTTGCAGGGTCAATGTTAAGCTTCTCAACTACAAGTGCTTTGACTTTCTCAAATACTTCGTTCTCTGTCATCTCTTACTCCTCGTCCTTCACGATAACGGGCTTACCAGCATAATAACCGCACTTCGGGCATACGTGATGTGACGGAATGAGGTTTCCGCATGTCTGGCACTCCGAGAGAGTCGGGGCCGAAAGTTTCATGTTTGCAGCCTTTCTTGATGCTGCCTTGGACTTGGATGTTTTATACTTAGGCGTTGCCATTTCTCACCTCTCTGTTCTGTAATACCATCCGCCGATAGTAACAGAAGAGACCGTTACCGTCAATATCGGACACCATAAGAACATACAGGGATAAAACCATCAAGTCAAGTGGCACGGGTACTTAATCCCGTATTTCAAAGTTGAACACTAGAAGATTTTAAAGCAAGCCAGCATCCATCATCAGCTGCCTTTCCCACAACTCTTTCCAATTCCAGGAAATATCCTGGATTTTTCTTTTATTTGCCGTTGAATTGAAGATTTTTATATAGTATAATATTTCTAGTGTCCCACGTGTTCTAAAAGGAGGAGCCATGCTATGAGGTATTTTTTGAAGAGGACTGAGCGGAAAAAGGGGGAATACCTGCAGATATACCAGAGCGAATACATCAGGGGCATCGGCTCCAGGAACAGGTCATATAAAGCCATCGGATATGTCGATGAGCTGATTGCGAGAGGGATAAAAGATCCCGCAGCAAAAGCACAGGATGAAGTGAGGAAGCTCAATGATGAGCTGAAAGCGAAGGAAGACGGCGAGAAGGCCCGCAAGATCGGGAAGATCTCTCCTCGGAGGCTTCTCGGCTACTTCGTCCTCAGGTCGGTTGCCAATGCGCTTGGGGATTTCGAGAAGGCAGTAAGGGCAATCTCTTCCGCCAGGGGATTCCGGTATGACGTATACGATCTGATGATGGCGCTTGTATATGCGAGGGCTACATTCCCTGCCTCCAAGAGGAGGACGCATTCGGACATACTGCCCCTGCTTTTTGAGAAGATTGATGATGATTCCTACTCCCAGGTCCTCTCCTGCTGCGAGTACATCGGATCGGAATACATGAAGATTATCGCGCTTCTGACGAGAGCTGTTGAGAGAACATACGGACTCGACTGTCATGAGACGTATTTCGACTGCACGAACTTCTATTTTGAGATAGACAGAGAAGACGATTTCAGATGCAAGGGACCGAGCAAGGAGAACAGGAATGATCCTATTGTAGGCATGGGCCTTCTTCTTGATTCGAACCAGATACCGGTTGCGATGGAGATGTTCCCCGGAAATGAAGCTGAGATGCCCTATCTGAGGAAGACGATACAGAGGATGAAGAAGGAGAGCAGCATCTCAGGCCGGACGATACAGGTGGCGGACAAGGGCCTGAACTGTGCGGCGAACATCCATGCAGCTCTTGAAAGCGGCGATGGATACCTTTTCTCGAAGTCCCTGAAGAAGCAGAGCCAGAAGGAGATAGAATGGTTCCTCTCCCTCGACAGCGATGAATGGGCTGCTGTATATGAGAGCGATGGCAATGGCGGCAGGCAGGTAAGATACCGGTATTATTCATTCATCGACACCTTCGGCTACAGCTATGTGGATGATAGCGGGAGCCGCATTGAGTTCAGCGCAAAGGAGAAGAGGATCATAACCTTCAATGAGAAGCTGAGGATGAAGAAGACCCTTGAGCTGAACAGGATGGTCGAGAAGGCGAAAGGCCTGTGCCTTTCACAGGCGAAGAAGGAGGAATTCGGGGAATGCTCGAAGTTCGTGACATTCTGCACGGATTCGGGGAATAAGGCGAAGGCCGTGCTCAACGAGGACGCGATAGCACTGGAGCGCAGGTTCGCCGGGTACAATATGCTTGTCACTTCTGAGCTGAAGCTCAATGACAGAACTGTCTATGGCATCTACCATAACCTCTGGAGGATTGAGCAGTCATTCAGGATGATGAAGTCATACCTCGATGCAAGGCCTGTCTATCTTACGGGCATGAACTCCATAAAGGGCCATTTTCTCATCTGCTACATCTCCGTTGTCCTTGAGAGGCTTCTGGAATTCAGGGTTCTTGGAAGCAGGTTCTCACATGAGAGGATAATGGATTTCATCAGGTCCTTCTCTTTGGTAAGGCTCAATTCAAAAGACTATATAAACCTGCTTACTTCCGATGATGAGGTGGGTCAGTTCCTAGCGGATACCATACTCCCTGAGGTGACGAACTACATCCTCTCTCCTGCCGATGTTACAAAGCTCCTGAAGGTAAAACTGAAGAAGAGAATAGATGACTGTTAACAGTCTGGGACACTAGTTTTGCAGCGAAATTTTGAAACTCAGGTACCATCCGCCGATAGTAACAGAAGAGACTGTTACCGTCAATATCGGACACCATAAGAACATACAGGGATAAAACCATCAAGTCAAGTGGCACAGGTACTTAATCCTTCCTGTATCGCGAAATGTAAAGATAAATTATCATCAGTATAGCCTCTCTATGCTTTTTCCATTGTTTTAGTCAGGAAAATGGATGGAAAAATGGGACGCATGGGACTAATATGCCGATATGAGCCGCTCATATGAAATCGACATGTGCTCCGGAGCACTGATACCGAAGATCCTGCAGTTTTCCATTCCCCTGATGCTTTCAGGCATCCTCCAGCTCCTTTTCAATGCTGCTGACATCATCGTAGTCGGTCAGTTCACAGGAAGCCAGGCTATGGCCGCTGTTGGTTCGACAGGCTCTCTGAACAACCTTATAGTGAATATATTCCTTGGCCTCAGTATCGGCAGTAGCGTGCTTATGGCCCGCTATTACGGAGCAAAAGAGAACGACAATATCCATGAGCTTGTTCATACTTCCGTATTGCTCTCGCTTATCTCCGGCACCGTATTGATAGTCATAGGAATCATACTTGCCCATCCTCTTCTGATGTGGATGGGAACACCTGCAGATGTCATAGATCAGTCTGTTCTGTATATGAGGATAGTCTTTCTGGGAATGCCTGCAATGCTTACCTATGACTTCGGGGCAGGTATACTCCGAGCAATCGGAGATACAAGAAGGCCTCTTGTGTATCTTACAGCTGCAGGAGTAATCAATGCATGTCTCAATGTCTTTTTCGTCGTGTGCTTCGGTCTGGGAGTAGCAGGCGTTGCTATTGCTACGATTATCAGCCAGTACATATCAGCGTTTCTTGTAATCAGATGCATGATAAAAAGCGATGCCACATACAAACTTTCATTGAAAGAGCTGAGAATCTATAAATCAAAACTCAATCAGATTGTCCGCATAGGCCTTCCTGCCGGAATACAAGGAGCTGTATTCAACATCTCAAACGTACTGATCCAGTCGTCAATAAACTCATTTGGCTCAATTGCGATGGCTGGCAATACCGCCGCAGCGAACATCGAAGGTTTTGTCTACACATCGATGAACTCGCTCTATCAGGCTTCAACCAGCTTCACAAGCCAGAATGTGGGGGCAAGGAAAACAGAGAGAATCGTTCCTGTCCTGCTCTCCTGTCTCATGATTGTCTCCATAGTAGGAATTGGATTAAGCAGTCTTGTAGTCATCTTCGGAAAGGAACTTTTAGGAATTTATTCTGGAAACGCAGAGGTAATCCAATATGGATTGCAACGCTTGCACGTCGTCTGTCTTACATACTTCACGTGCGGCCTGATGGATGTGGCCTGCGGTTCCATAAGAGGACTTGGCTACTCAATAGCTCCAACACTCGTATCCCTCACAGGTGCATGTGGATTGAGAATTATCTGGATCTACACGATATTCCGTCTCGATCATACGCTATTCAATCTCTACCTGTCCTATCCTGTATCATGGGTTATAACATTCACTGCACACATAATCTGCTTCATCGTCTTCTACAGAAAATGGAAGAACGAAACATCTGCCAGATCCAGACTAAGCAGAATTGCAGCGCACTCACCAAAATAGCTGACAAGAGCAAAACAGAAGTTTAGAATCAGGCTATGAACATCAAAGTAATAGTCAATGGCAAAGAATTCACTGCAGAGCTTCTTGAAAATGATACAGCTAAGGCCTTTATCTCAATGCTCCCACTGAAGTTTGAGATGGAAGAGCTCAATGGCAACGAGAAGTGCCGTTACCTTTCAAAAAAGCTTCCCGTGAACAGCGAGAAAGTAGAAAACATCGAAGAAGGTGATATCATGCTTTTCGGAGCGTCATGCCTTGTTGTTTTCTATAAATCCTTCAGCACAAGCAATAGTTACACACGTATTGGCAGAATAACAGAGACAGAAGGCCTTGCCGCTGCAGCTGGAAAATGGGATGCTGAAATCTCATTTGAAGCAATCTGATAATCTGCAAATACAGCAAGAAGGCCACCTCCTCTGAAGAAGATAGCCTTCTATATATCGTTTATAAGTAATGCCGCCAGAAAACCACTAGGTTCGTCCTGAAGTCAGCTGACATCAGAACCATCTCAGTTCACGGCTGACAGAGACAACCTCGCCACTTCCTGTGATATCGACTTCATACCAGTAATCACCGATCACAGCTTCAGCTTCATACCAGAACCTGCCATCATCGCGATCTTCCCAGACCCTCAGACCCTCTGCATCAGAACCAAGGACATCAAGTGCAATCCTTTCAGCATCTGCAATCTCAAGACGGGCATTGCGGTCACCTCCGACTCTTCCCATCTTCTCCCAGGAAGCGGAAATAACTGTTCCATCCTCTCCATTGATATCATACTCATACTCAGAATCGGCTGTATCGAATTTGACTTCCACCACAATCATTCCGTCATCACGATCCGTCTCTGTGCGGAGCCTTGAAACATCCTCTTTCCTCAAGCCAGCCTCATAAAGAGCGATATCCTCAGCTTCTTTCTTATCGATACCACCAGAGAGGGAATCTCTTCTTCTATCACGCTCGAACTCATAATCCGTGATACGTCCGCTCTCTGCATCTATCTCGTACTCCCACTTACCTTCATCTGTACGGAATTCGATATCAAAATTCTCCCAGCCGTCATCCCAGTCCTTGTGTGAGCGGAGACGATAAGCCTCATCACGTGTAATTCCTGCATCGGAAAGAGCTATATCAACAGCTTCATTCTCGGTGACTGCAGCAAATGCTGCACCTGCGGAAAGAATAACAGCCAGAGCTGCAACAGTTTTCTTGGTTCTTCTCATTTTTGTTTTCTCCATGCCTCCACTATACGAGTTTAACATTAAAGAAAAATGAGAGTCAGAATTTTTCCTGAAAAAAGTCTATACTTTTTCCGGAGGACAAAAATGCAGGAGAACAATACAGCAAAAATCACACCGGAAATGGCAAAAACGCTTCCCGGTGTCCATGTACTTAAAATAGACGGTACACACTACAACATATCCTTTCAGAACAATCCCTCACCGGAGGATGTAATCAGAATGGCTTCAACTATCCTCATAGCAAGCAGCAGGAATCAGGAGTGGAGAGAAAGGGCATGCACAGAATTCGCAAGAACACTTCCAGCACTTCTCAAGAACATGGGAATACAGAGCAGCGCCGACCAAAAGCTCAAAGAACAGCAGAAAGCAATAGAGGCTCTCTCTTCTTCTGTGAAATCATATGGAGGCAATCCAGATAAAATTCTCAGGAATGCAGGGTTGGAATAATGTATGAATAAAGGCAGGACCGAAGCCCTGCCTTGTTTTGTCATCTTGTAATACTTACTTCCGTACCGTTATAGAGAGCCTCTCCGTTCTCTCCCCTGCTCCAGCAATCGAACCATGACCAGAGAAGTTCAGACTCTTCCGGCATATAAGTATGCGGAGACTGTGATACCTGAGTATACTTAACGACAGGAGCAGAACCGCTTGAATAAGTTGTTGTGACAAACTTATTGCTTGGAAGCGAGCCGAAATGATAGCTTCCGCTCTCAGCTTTTGCAGAACTTGGCGAAGAAAGATTATTTACAGTCTCTGCCCAGAACTTGAAAGCTTCTGTATCTCCACCCTGAGAACCATCAATCTTATTGCCATTGAGATCCCACTCACCCTTATGGAACCACATAGGAACTACAACAGTATTTGTTTCATCAATACTTGCATCTGCAAAAAGTGCTGAGATCGTTCCACCAGGAAGAGCATAGCCTACAGGACCATAAGCTGCGAAGAAGTCCCTGTCATCAGAGGCTGCAAAGCACTGTGTCATCATCGAGCCCATCGAATGACCTGTGAGGTACATCTTCGAAGAATCAATATTATATTCTTCCTGAACCTTACCAACGACAGTCTTCAGGTAATCAATATCCGTCTGTGCACCGCCATCAAGCGAGAACCAGGAAGGGATAGGATTCGGATCTCCTGCCGGATATCCCTGGATGAACACTACTATGAAGCCTTCATCGTCTGCGATATCTGTCCATCTGGATTCTTCAGGAAGGTCAGTGACAGAGGCAGAAGAACCATGCAATGCCACAACAAGAGGAACAGCGGTTTCACCATCATATGATTTCGGAGTATAGACAATCCAGCGCCTTACATAACCATCAATCTTCTCCTCCCAGACAGGATGGAAGCCTTCTCCTTTATAAGCACCGAATACACCGCGGATTGTTCCGCCAGGATAGCCAAGGAATCTGTTATTCTGCTTTGCATTGTCATAGATAGTAGATGCAGAACTGTCAGCCAGAACCTTTACGACTTCAAGAGACTTGTCCCTACTAGAATCAGGATTTGTGCAGGATGCATTGATTCCTTTCCAGAGAGACTCATAGCTCTTCACAATAGACTCATCACCAAACAGGAACATCGGCATAGCAACTGAGCGGGCCTTTATTCCGAGGTCATAACCATTTGCGCTATCAATAGCTACTGGATAGATTGTACTGCCAAGATGCTTGTTGATAGCATCTGAAGGGAATTCTGTAGGCTCAATAAGCGTTGTATTCGCAAAAAGCTGCGGCCAGGAAGAAGCCCAGAGAGCAGCTGCTACTGCGCCTTCTTCATATCCCAGAAGCCTTACACCGGATTTATCAACAGAGATGAAAGCGTTCGTTGCTGCAGCTTTATCACGGATACCTGTAAAAAGAACCATAGCAGCATCGGTTTCATTGCGTCCGTCTTCGCTTTCTGCGATATTCCATTTGCCGCCATCCTGAGCCTCAACAAAGACAACAGCAAAAGGATCCTCATCTGTACCTGCAAGCTCAATCCACTCCATTCCTATTTCGGATCTGGCAAAGTCGCTTGCTTTTGTATCATCTGGAACAAGGATGACATATACAGAAGATTTCACCTCAAAATTGGAAGGAATGTAAGCAGACCATGTTACTGTAAGATCCTTCGTAAGACTGAAAGAGGCGTTGACCGAATTCGAACTATACGTCTGATTATCGAACAGTCCATGATGGTAGGCATCATACGGCTTATTTGCATTAAGCTTGCCACGAACAGCAGACAAATCAGAACCTGCAGGGCCATTACCCCCCTCCGGATTACATGCAATCAATAGCGTAATCAAAAGAATAGCAATTGTTGCAAAAACACTTTTTTTCATGCATTTCTCCTTTTTATGTTAACAAAACTTTAACATATGTCTCATGAAATGCAACACAAATCAAACAAGTGTACCAATATTAGGTATATTATTGCAATTAATCGTTTAGTGAATGAATACAAAAAAAATTCCTCTTCAGGAAGGCCCCAAAGAGGAATGGATATATTCTGTAATGATTACTCTGGAATCATACGCATGAAGCGTTTCTTACCAGCTTTAAGAAGAAGTTCGCCATCTTCAAGGTCTTCAGCTGTAACAACTGTCTTAGGATCAGTTATCTTCTTTCCGTTGATTTCCGCACCGCCCTGAGTAACAAGACGTCTTGCATCTCCGTTAGAAGCTGTAAGACCAGAGCGTGTGAAAAGATCAAGAACACCGATACCATTTTCAAGATCTGTTTTGCTGACTACAACAGAAGGAATTCCTTCCCTGTTTCCACCAGAGCCTACAGCAAAGAGAGCAGCTGCCGCACTCTTGGCCTTCTCCGCCTCTTCCTCTCCATGGACAATCTTAGTCACTTCATATGCAAGGCGTTCCTTGGCTTCATTGACATTTCTCTGCGGATCCTCATACTCATGAATCTCATCAAGGCTCATGAATGTGAAAAGCTTCATGAAGCGAACAGCATCGGCATCTGCGACGTTTCTCCAGTACTGGAAGAAATCATAGGGTGAATAGAGCTCTGGAGAAAGAAATACAGCGCCCTTCTCGCTCTTTCCCATCTTCTTTCCATCTGCTCTCATGATCAGGTTGAATGTCAGGCCATAGCACTGCTCTCCACCCATTCTCTGAATGAGGTCGATGCCCGCAACTATATTGCCCCACTGGTCGGCACCACCGATCTGCAGGCGGCAGCCAGTCTTCTCGTTGAGCATCTTATAGTCATATGACTGCAGCAGCTGATAATTGAACTCGATGAATGACAGACCTCTCTCAAGGCGCTGCTTAACGCCCTCGAATGTAAGCATCCTGTTTACAGAGAAGTACACACCTACATCACGCAGGAACTTGATGTAATTGAGATCGACAAGCCAGTCAGCATTATTCATCATTCTGGCTTTGCCATTGCCCGGTTTCGGAGTCTCTGAGAAATCTACGATAGTACCGAGCTGACCTTTGATCTTCTCCACATTTGAGGCAATTGTTTCCTCTGAGAGAATCTTTCTCATCTCAGTCTTTCCAGAAGGATCTCCGATAAGTCCCGTACCGCCTCCTACGAGAGCAATGGGGTTGTGCCCAGCTTCCTGCAGGTGATGCATGGCAAAGAATGGAACAATATGGCCTACATGGAGTGATGGCCCTGTCGGATCAACACCACAGTAAAAAGTGACAGGACCTTTATCCATCAGATCTGAAAGACCATCGAAGTCTGTACAGTTGTTGACAAACCCACGGTCGATAAGTGTCTGGATAGCTTTGTTCATCAGTCTACCCTCTTGTAGCTCTTCATCTGAGCATGGATGAACGGAACAAGCTGATCAGCTGAAACTCTTTCCTGTTTCATTGAATCACGGAAACGTACTGTGACTGTATGATCTTCAAGAGTCTGGTAATCGACAGTGACACAATAAGGAGTACCGATTTCATCCATTCTTCTGTAGCGGCGGCCAACAGCACCGCTCTGATCATAGAATGTAGTGAAATCCTCGCGCAGCGAATGCTCAAGCTTGGAAGCATATTCAGCAAGACCATCTTTCTTGACAAGAGGAAGTACAGCAACCTTCACAGGAGCAATAGCTGGATGGAAATGGAGAACAGTACGTGTATCTCCTTCCGGAGTCGCTTCCTCATCATATGCATCGCAGAGAGCCATAAGCACATTTCTTGTAAGACCTGCGGAGGTCTCGACAACATACGGCACATAACGCTCATTTGTCTCAGGATCAAGATAAGTAAGATCCTTGCCAGAGAACTTCTGATGCTGGCCAAGATCATAATCTGTTCTTGAGTGAACTCCTTCAAGCTCCTGCCATCCCATCGGGAAGAGGAACTGGATGTCATAAGCATCCTTTGCATAAAATGCCAGTTCATCCGGACCATGCTGATGCCATCTCAGATGCTCAGGATGGATACCAATCTTCTTGTAGTATTCCATCCTCTGCTCTCTCCAGTAAGGGAACCACTCCTCATCAGTGCCTGGCTTGCAGAAGAACTGCATCTCCATCTGCTCGAACTCACATGAGCGGAAGATGAAATTCTTTGTTGTGATCTCATTGCGGAAGGACTTTCCAATCTGTGCAATACCGAATGGAAGCTTCACACGAGATGACTGGACAACATTCTTGAAGTTCACATAGATTCCCTGTGCAGTCTCCGGACGCAGATAGACAACAGAAGCTGCATCGCTTGTAGGACCAATATGAGTCTGGAACATGAGGTTGAAATTCCTTGGCTCTGTGAACGTTCCCTTATTGCCGCAGACAGGACAGGGTGCATTGAGATCGATCTGATCTGCACGGAAACGAGAATGACATGTCTTGCAGTCAACCATAGGATCGGTGAAGTTTGAGACATGGCCAGAAGCTTCCCAGACACGGGGATGCATCAGGATTGCAGCATCAAGACCTACGATGTTGTCATGGAGCTGTGTCATCTCCTTCCACCAGAAATCGCGGATGTTGTTCTTGAGCTCAACACCCATCGGACCATAGTCATAAGCTCCATTGAGTCCACCATAGATTTCACTGGACTGGAAAATAAAGCCACGGCGGCGGCAGAGCGATACGATTTTATCCATTGTTACTTCAGCCATTTTCAATTCTCCTTAAAGAGTTTTTCAGCCCTCATCAGGCGTTTCTCTGTCTCATCCATTCCAAGAAGGCGGATGGAATCAAAAAGCGGCAGTGAAACTGTCGAGTTCGTGATAGCAACCCTGATAGGCTGGAATACTCCGTTTACTTTTATGCCAAGACTCTGGGAAAGTGCAACAAGCTTCTCTTCAATAGCACTCTCCTCCTCTCCATTTTTCAAGCCAGAAAGAAGTATTTCTGCTCCTTTTGACAGAGCCTCTTCAGTCTGTGCCTCATCAGAACCCTTTGCAATATAGACAGCCTTATCTGTTACAGGCTTGTCCTCGAAAAGGAACGATGTAAGAGGAACAACATCGGAAAGGACCTTCATTCTCTCTTTCACAGGAGGAACAATCTTCTCCAGAAGCTCTTCATCACTCTGTGTAAGAGGCTTTGAAAGATACCCCGCGTCCTGAAGATACGGAGCAATGAGAGATGACAGACGCTTGTTATCTGTCTGTCTTATGTACTGACCGTTGAACCAGTCAAGCTTCTTGTAATCAAAGACAGCAGGAGCCTTGTGGATGCCTTCCATTGTAAAGCACTTCTCAAGATCTTCCTTCGAGAAGAACTCCGTAGAACCATCAAGAGACCAGCCGACAAGGGTCACATAGTTCATAATCGCTTCCGGCAGATAGCCTTTGGCGCGGAAATCACGGACAGCTGTAGAGCCATGACGCTTGGACAGCTTCTGTCCATCCTTTCCCATGACCATCGGCAAATGGCAGTACTGCGGAACATCCCATCCGAATGCCTGATAGAGAAGCACATGCAGAGGTCCTGAGGGAATCCACTCCTGAGCGCGCATAATATGTGTAATCTTCATCAGGTGATCATCAACGACGTTAGCCAGATGATAAGTCGGGAATCCATCGCTCTTGAGAAGTATGGGATCTGGAGAGATGTCACAATTGCGCCTTGTGATATCACCCATGAGAATATCATGGAAAGTTGTCTTGCCTGTTGTCGGTACACGGAAGCGGATTACAGGCTTAATGCCCTGAGCAAGATAGGACTTGATCTCAGAATCAGAAAGATGAGCACAATGTCTGTCATATCCCTGATACTCGCTCTTGGATTCAACCTGTGCCTTTCTCACTTCTTCCAGACGCTCCGGAGTACAGAAGCAATAATAAGCTTTTCCTTCCTCTACCAGCTTCTCTGCATATTCCTTGTAGAGATCAAAACGCTCAGACTGGATATAAGGACCATAAGGACCACCTACAACCGGTCCTTCGTCCCACTTTATGCCAAGCCACTCAAGCGTGCTGTAGAGATCTTCCAGGGATTCATCTGAATACCTTTCTCTGTCTGTGTCTTCAACACGGAGGATGAACTTGCCTCCGTTTGCCTTGGCGAAGAAATAATTGAACAGCGCTGTACGTATGCCACCGATATGCTGCAGCCCGGTAGGCGATGGCGCATAGCGAACTCTAACGTCCATTGGAATCTCCTAAACAGGAGAAGATTACTATCTTTGTCATATTTCAGCAATGCTAGGCACTATATTAAATTGGTTTGGATGACTAAATTTCAAAAGACCAGCAAGTTGCCCTGCTGGTCCCAGAAATAACTTTGGAGTGATAGAACGTTGTCTTCACTCAATAACCTATTTCAGAGGGAACTCACCTCGTTCCCCTCTCCGCCCACGAGTTGTCCCCCGCGGCATACTTCCGCTTGTATTCCCGGACTGTATATGTATTGAGTCCGGCAATACGTGCAGTCGCTTTGTATCCGTATCCCTGCTCAAAGAGCTTCAGGCATTCCTGACGCTTCTCGTTCGGAATCCTCTGACGGAGGTACAAGGTTTTTTCTTCCATCTTCGTCCTCCTCCAATGGATGCCTGCTACCATTTCCGATAGCAGGCTGGATTCTTAAAACGATCAGTCTTTTGCAGCTTCTGCTTCTTCAACAGTTGTTGTCTTTTCACCAGCTGTTACTACCAGAACAGCAGGCTCTGCCTTTGATTCAGCATTTGTAAGTGTTACTGTGAAAGCCCATGTCTTTCCGTCAGCAACTGTTTCGGGCATTGTTCCATCATTATCAGAAACAGTGAATGTAGCCTCAAATGTTGATGGAGTAGCTGTACCAGCCCAAGACGGCATGATTGTCACAAGATCTTTGAGAAGTTTCTCGCCACCCTTTACTGTTGCATCTGCAGCATATGTTGCTGTAAATGACTTAATATAGTTATCTGTTGTATTTACAGTCAGGGATGCTTTGAGCTTAGAAACTGTATCTGTTGCAGTGACAGTCATGCTTCCTGCTGGAACTGTTGTCTGAGCAACATCACTTGCATTTGTAAATGCCAGTGTGAATGCAGCAGAATCAGCTGTATAACCGCTTACATAGTTAAGTGTGACTGTGAAAAGTGAAGTTCCATCAACCATGTCATACTTTGAAGCAATAGTATCTCCAACGATGAACTCTGTTTCTGCATCCTTAAGAGCAATGCTTACACTCTCTACATCATCAAGCTGATAAAGAGCATTTACTTCTGCAGCCTCTGCAGATGCATTGTCTGTTGCAAGAGCTCCATTAAGCTCAAATTTAACTTTTCCAGATCCGGCTTCGTCCTTTGCAGGAGCAGTTGCAGTTACTTTGTACTCAGAATCTGTATCTGCTGTCCAGCTTGCATCTTCAGTTGCAAGATAGTTGAGTGCTCTTGAATAGATTACGTTGTCATCATCATCGAGAGCCTGTGCTGTTACTGTATAAGCAGAAGCATTGTAATCACTTGTAACTGTAGCTGCAGAATCATAGATGAAGTAGTAAGTTGCTACAGAACCTTCAGCAACAAGCTTATCAATTGTATAAACATAAGCTTCTACGTTTGCAGCCTTTACCTTGTTGCCATATGTGTAACCATCATATGAGACAGAACCGACTGTTGTAAGCTCTCCATCTTTTGCTTCTACTTTTGCAGCTTTGGTGAATGTATAGTCAGACTCAGGCACTTCAAATGTTGTTCCGTCAAGACGTGTTGCAACAACTGTAAGGCCTTCTTCATCATATGCTTCACCTGCGAACAGTGATGGAGCTTCAGATGTTACTTCGATTTTTGTTACAACCAGCTGCTCAACGCCAGTAGTTGCATTATTCTCACATGCTGTGAATGCGAAAAGCATCAGAGCAGCGAGCACTCCAATAAGGATTGACTTTTTCATATCTTTCCCTTTCCTCCAAGTATGTTAACTGCAGATAGCCTACCCCCCCCCGGTATCGATTTGTCAAGTGTTTTGTT